>JACCVL010000090.1 GCA_013698185.1 Nocardioidaceae bacterium | reverse complement strand
CGCGGTGAACGGCACCAGCTTCTCCGTCGACGCGGGGCAGACCCTCGGCATCCTCGGCGAGTCCGGCTGCGGCAAGAGCGTCACCGCGCAGGCGGTCATGGGCATCCTGGACTCCCCACCGGCCTACATCGCCGGCGGGAGGATCAAACTGCGCGGCGTCGACCTGCTGAGCCTGCCGGAGGAAAGCAGGCGGCTGGTCCGGGCCAACCGGGTCGCCATGGTGTTCCAGGACGCCTTGTCCTCGCTCAACCCGGTGTTCACGGTCGGCTACCAGCTGGGCGAGATGTTCCGCCGGCACCGCGGCTACTCCAAGGCCGACGCCCGCGCCGAGGCGATCGGGTTGCTGGACCTGGTCGGCATCCCGGCGGCGGCCGACCGGGTCAGCGATTTCCCGCACCAGTTCTCCGGCGGCATGCGGCAGCGGGTGATGATCGCGATGGCGCTGGCACTGGACCCCGAGGTGCTGATCGCCGACGAGCCCACCACCGCGCTCGACGTCACCGTCCAGGCCCAGATCATGAAGCTGCTCGCCGGCCTGCAGGCCGAGCGGAACATGGGGCTGATCCTCATCACCCACGACATGGGTGTGGTGGCCGACGTGGCCGACAAGATCTGCGTGATGTACGCCGGCAAGATCGTCGAACGCGCCGACGTGCACAGCATCTACCGCAACCCGGCGCACCCCTACACCAGAGCCCTGCTCGAGTCGATCCCCCGAGTCGACCGCAAGGGCCAGCAGCTGGCATCGATCGAGGGCCTGCCGCCGATCCTGACCAGGCTGCCACCCGGCTGCTCGTTCAACCCCCGGTGCCCGATCGCGCGCGAGCGATGCACCCATGACGAGCCGCCGCTGTACGACGTCGGCGGTGGCCGGCAGAGCGCCTGTCACTACTACGAGGAGGTGCTCGGCTCATGAGCCAGCGCGGGGTGGTGGACGACGCGGTGAAGCAGGCCCGCCACGGTGAGGTCGTGCTGTCGGTCCGCGACGTGGTGAAGCACTTCCCGCTGACCCAGGGCATCGTGTTCCAGAGGACGATCGGTCATGTGCGTGCCGTCGACGGGGTGAGCTTCGACCTGCACCGCGGTGAGACGCTCGGGGTGGTCGGTGAGAGCGGGTGCGGGAAGTCGACCCTGAGCCGCACCATCATGGGCCTCGAGCGCGCGACCGCAGGCTCGATCAACCTGCTTGGCGACGAGCTGGTCGGGCTGAAGGAGAGCCAGCTGCGCAAGGTCCGGCGCAACGTCCAGATCATCTTCCAGGACCCGTACGCCTCGCTGGACCCGCGGATGACGGTGGGCGCCATCGTGGGAGAGCCGTTCCTGATCCACCCTGACGTCGCGCCGCGCGGTGACCGACGGCGCCGGGTGCAGGAGCTGCTGGACCTGGTGGGGCTGAACCCCGAGCACATCCAGCGCTACCCGCACCAGTTCTCCGGCGGGCAGCGCCAGCGCATCGGCATCGCCCGGGCGCTCGCGCTGCGTCCGGAGATCATCGTGTGCGACGAGCCGGTGTCGGCGCTCGACGTGTCGGTGCAGGCGCAGGTGATCAACCTGCTCGAACGGCTCCAGGACGAGCTCGACCTGTCCTACATCTTCGTCGCCCACGACCTGTCGGTGGTCCGGCACATCTCGGACCGGATCGCGGTGATGTACCTGGGTAAGATCGTCGAGATCGGCGACGAGAACCAGATCTACGAGCACCCGACCCATCCCTATACCCAGGCGCTGCTGTCCGCGGTCCCGGTGCCGGACCCGGAGCTGCGCGGACGGCGCACCGAGATCGTGCTCGAGGGCGACGTGCCCAGTCCCGCCAACCCACCCTCGGGATGCCGGTTCCGCACCCGCTGCTGGAAGGCGCAAGACATCTGTGCACAACAAGAGCCCCCGTTGGTCGCCAGAGCTGGCTCCGCGCAGCTGTCTGCCTGTCACTTCGCCGAAGAGCTCGATGTCGTGCACGCAACGCAGTGACGCGGCCACGCGGTGAAGCACACCATGCGTGTCAAGACCGGACTGGCCGCCGCTGCCGCGGTGCTGCTCGTGCTGGCCAGCTGCGACGGTGGCGAGGACGTCAGCACGCCGAGCAGACGGTCGACGTCGGCTCCGCAGGCTCCTGAGGGCGGACGGGACGCCCAGGCGCAGGCGCCGGCTCCCGACGTCGAGGACTACCAGCGTGGCGGGACCATCACCGTCCTGGCCGAGACGGTGCCGGTGACGTTCGACCCGACGAGGATGTCCAGCCCCGACGAGCTGGCCATCATGAGCCTGGTGACCAGGTCGCTGACGCAGTACCGGTACAACCCGCGCATCGAGCAGATGGTGTTGGTTCCCGACCTGGCCACCGATCTCGGCCGGCCGAACGCCGACTTCACCAAGTGGACCTTCACGCTGCGATCCGGGCTCCGATACGCCGACGGCGCGGACGTGTCGGCAGCCGATGTCGCCTACGCGATCAAGCGGTCGTTTGCGACCAAACAGCTACCAGGCGGCTTCGGCTACAACACCGAGTACTTCCTCGGCGGCGACAGCTATCAGGGTCCGTTCACCGACGGGCGCGACTTTGCCGGCGTCGAGGTCGAGGGCGACTCGATCACGATCTCGATGCGGCGGCCGTTCGTCGACATGCCGCACTATGCCGCCTTCCCGACCTTCACCCCGATACCGGCCGGCGCCGACACCAGGCCGCAGGCGTACGGCATGCGACCGCTGGCGACCGGCCCGTACCAGTTCGAGTCCTACAAGCCCGGGGTGAGCCTCGTGCTGACCCGCAACGAGTACTGGGACCCCGCCAGCGACCCGGCTCGGCACCAGTACCCGGACCGGTGGGACTTCCGGTTCGGGGTCAACGCGAACCTCATCGACGACGAGCTCATCGACGACGTCGACGAGGCGCAGACGACGGCGAGCTACACCGACGTCCAACCGGAGAACTATCCGCTCACGACACTGGACGACGAGCTGAGCGCGCGCGTGGTCACCGGGTCGGCTCCCTGCACGTACCTGTGGTA
>JACCVL010000088.1 GCA_013698185.1 Nocardioidaceae bacterium | reverse complement strand
GGTCGATCTCACTGCACCCCGGGGGGTACTCCCACGGGCCGCAGCCCAGCGCAATCGAGGCGGCAATCGGTGCGGAGTACTTCGACGAGCTGGCCGTCATGGTGGACACCTTCCGGCCGTTGGAGGTTGGCGAGGGCGGGCTGGCCTGTGAGGACGACGGTTACGCGTGGACGTGGGCTGGTCGCCGAGTGTGACGCCGTCGGCCTCCCTGCCGCCCTCCGGCGCGCCCAGTGGTGCCAACCGGGGCAGTTTGCGCCGTACGAAGCCCGGGATGGCACCACTCGGCGGCGGGGGTGCCCCGGGGGCGCGTTCGGTGCGGCCCAGCGCTACCTGAAGCAACGCATGCTGCACCGAGTGTCACAGTCCGGGCGTACCTGAAGGTTTCCGGCAAAACCACCCGTCCCGGCCAGGCGGTGCGACGAAGCCAAGGTGATGGGCGTCACGCGACGGCCGTCCCCGCGGGGGTCCCCTCGGGCCGTTCTCCGAAAGGAGCGCAGCGATGCGCCCAGCCACCGGCACGCGCCGGACCGCAGCCGCACTCACGGCACTCGGCGGTGTACTTCTCACAACGGGTCTAGTCGGCCTCGGTGGTCAGGGGGCAGCAGCCTCCAGCCACCGCGAGGCTCCGGTCATCTCCGGCCTGCCGGAGTACGACAACACCGACCTGTACGCCTTCACCAGCCCGGACCGGCGTAAGAAGGTCACCCTGATCGCCAACTGGTTCCCCTTCGAGGAGCCGGCGGGCGGGCCGAACTTCTACTCCTTCGCCACCGACGCCCGGTACAACATCAAGATCGACAACGACGGCGACACCAAGCCGGACCGGACGTTCCGGTGGACCTTCACGGACCACTACCGCACCAAGGACACGTTCCTGTACAACACCGGCGCGGTCACCAGCATCAACGACCCTGACCTGAACTTCTACCAGACCTACACGCTGGAGAAGATCACACCGAAGGGCACCAGGACCATGCTCAAGAACGGCCGCGTGGCGCCGTCGTTCGTCGGCGACGCCTCGATGCCCGACTACGGCAAGCTCCGCCGGGATGCCATCGCCTGGAACGGCGACACGTTCAGCTCCGGCCGGGTCTACGCCGGCCAGGCCGAGGACCCGTTCTTCCTCGACCTGCGGCTCTTCGACCTGCTGTACGGCGGCGACCTGTCCGAGGTCGGCGACGACACCCTCGCCGGCTTCAACGTCCAAACCCTGGCGCTGCAGATCAACAAGAAGGCGCTCGCCAAGGGCCGGGACATGGAGGCCAACCCGATCGTCGGGATCTGGTCGACCACCGATCGCCGCGGCGCCGACGGGAAATACCGCCAGGTCTCCCGCCTGGGGATGCCTCTGGTCAACGAGATAGTCATCCCGATCAAGGACAAGGACGTCTTTAACGCCTCCAAGCCGTCCGGCGACGCCCAGTTCTTGGAGTACGTGACCAGGCCTGAGGTGCCCAAGCTCATCGAGGCCATCTATGGCATCGATGCACCGAGGGAGCCACGCAACGACCTGGTGTCGGTGTTCCTGACCGGCCTCGACGGCCTCAACCAGCCGGACGGTGTGACGCCCAGCGAGCAGCTGCGGCTGAACATGTCCACGCCGGTCTCGGACAGCCCCAGGCGGCTCGGCGTCATCGGCGGCGACAACCAGGGCTACCCCAACGGCCGGCGCCTGACCGACGACGTCCTCGACATCTCGTTGCAGGTCGTCGAGGGTGAGCTCGTGGGACAGAAGAACGACCTGGGTGACGCCGTGAACAGTAACGACGTCGCGTTCGGTGGAAGGTTCCCCTACGTCGCGCTGCCGACGTCGGGGTCGGACGCCACCCCGCACAATGCCGGTGGCTTCACGCCGCTCACCGGTGGCGACGCACCGACCAACCCGACCGCTGGACCGTCGGCTGTGCCGGCGCTCCCGCTGTCGGCGATCGCGATCGGCCTGCTGGCCCTCGCGGGCGGTGCCGTAGTCTGGACCAAGCGCCCCACCGGCGCCCCGACCGCGGCCTGACAGCAGTACTGCAGCACCGCTGACTCCCCGGCCAGACCGGACCTCCCTCCAGGTCTGGCCGGGGCCAGCGGTGCTGCTGGCTCCGCAGATCCCGAGGAGGAAGGCGCCGCATGCGACGTTCAGCCGTGCTCGCGCTGGTCGCGGTCGTTGTGGCTGCGGTGCTCGCGGTGTCCGGTGCCTTCGCGATCGGTGACGGCACCCGGAACCCCCGGCGCGCTGCCGGCCTGGACGTCGACCCGGCCGCGCTAGCCACCGCCGCCGATCTCGGCGCTAGCATCGCCGCGCTGCAGGACCATCTGCGCGCGCAGCCACGCGACGCCCGTTCGTGGGCCACGCTGGCCCTGGCCTACGTCGAGCAGGCCCGCATCACCGGCGACCCCACCTACTACCCCAAGGCGGTCGGAGTCCTGCGCCGCTCCCTGGACGAGCAGCCCGAAGACAACGCGGCCGCGCTGGCGGCACGGGCGGCGCTGGACTCGGCGCGGCACGACTTTAGTGCGGCGCTGCGGGCGGCCCGCGCCGCGCTGCGCATCAACCCCTACGAGTTGGGGGCACTGTCGATCCAGGTGGATGCCCTCACCGAGCTCGGTCGCTACGGCGAGGCGCTGGACGCGCTGGGGCAGGCCGACCGGCGTCGCCCGAGCCTGCAGATCTTCGCGCGCTACTCCTACGCCCACGAGCTGCGCGGCGACCAGCGCGAGGCCGCGGCGTTGCTCGACCGCTCGCTCGAAGGGGCCTCGACGGCGGCGGACCGGGCGTACCTGCTCACCC
>JACCVL010000081.1 GCA_013698185.1 Nocardioidaceae bacterium | reverse complement strand
TCGTGGATCGACTGGTCGCACGTCGACGAGGAGCTGCTGAACTTCACCAGCCGGGTCGTCGCGCTGCGCGCGGCACACCCGGTGTTCCGGCGCCGGCTGTTCTTCACCGGCGCCACCGACAGCTTCGGCGTTCCGGACATCGCCTGGCTGCGGCCTGACGGCAACTCGATGGGCGACGACGACTGGGGCACCGCCACGGTGCGGGCGCTGGCGGTCTTCATCAACGGCCAGGCCATCATCGGGCCGGGCCCACGGGGCGAGCAGATCGAGGACGACTCCTTCCTGCTGCTGCTCAACCCGGGCAACGAAGACGTCGACTTCACGCTGCCGGACGGGCAGCTGGGTGAAGGGTGGATGCCGGTCCTCGACACCGCCGACGCGCCCGCGAACGCGCACGTGGCGGCAGCGGTGGCAGTGACCGGCAACGCCGCGGGCGTGACGACCGACCCGGACGCCGAGCTGCTGCCGGCCAAGACCGTCCGGCCCGTGCTGGCGCATTCCACCGTGCTGCTGCGCCGTGCCTGACCAACCCGCTGCTGAGGGGACCAGCGCCGAACGGATGCCGCCCACCGGCACCTACCGGCTGCAGCTGCACGCCGACTTCGGTTTCGACGACGCCCGGGTGCTGGTGCCCTACCTGCGGCGACTGGGGGTCTCGCACCTGTACCTGTCGCCGGTGCTGCAGGCGGTGGCCGGCTCCCAGCACGGCTACGACGTGGTCGACCACGACCACGTCAATGCCGAGCTCGGTGGGGAGGCAGCCCTTGTCCGGCTGGCCGACGAGGCGCATTCGTACGGCCTCGGCGTGATCGCCGACCTCGTCCCCAACCACATGGCTCTGGTCGCTCCGCTGTCCCTCAACCGGCCGCTGTGGCAGGTGCTGCTGCTCGGCCGCGCGGCGCCGACGGCGCACTGGTTCGACGTGGACTGGGACCACGTCGGCGGCCGCTTCCCGCTGCCACTGCTCGGACAGACGCCCGCGGAGGCGATCCGGACGGGCGACCTGGTGCTCGACCGCAGCGGCGGACCCGACGCCACCGCGGTGCTGCGCTACCACGACCAGGTCTTCCCCCTCGCCGACGGCACCGACCTCGACGACCCGGACCTGGCCCACGTCCTCGACCAGCAGCACTACCTGCTGGCCAGCTGGCGCGACAAGGCCGACGTGCTGGCCTATCGGCGCTTCTTCGACGTCGACGGGCTGATCGGGATCCGGGTCGAGGAGCAGGACGTCTTCGACGCCACCCACGCCGTGCTGGTCGACCTGCACCGCCGGGGGGTCATCGACGGCTTCCGGATCGACCACCCGGACGGCTTGTTCGACCCGGAGGGCTATCTCGAGCAGCTTCGAGCCGCGACGGCGACCGCGACAGGCGAGGGAGCCTGGGTGGTGATCGAGAAGATCCTCGAAGGTGACGAGACCCTGGCACCGGGCTGGGCCACCGCAGGGACCACAGGTTATGACGCGCTCCGGGCCGTGCAGCAGGCGCTGGTGCCCCCGACCAGCGAGGCCCTGGAGGAGGTGTGGGCCGACGCCCGCGGCACCGGACGCGCCGACCTCCAGGCGGTGGAGCTGCGCGCCAAACACGAGGTGGTCTCCGGGCTGCTCCAGCCTGAGCTGCGCCGGCTGACGCGGGTGGCGCAGCGAGCAGCCGACGACGCCGGCGAGCAGGTGGACGCCAGCCGGGTCGAGGCGGCGCTGACCGAGTTGTTGGTCGCCATGGACGTCTACCGCGCCTACGTACGTCTCGGTCGCGAGGTGCAGCCGGAGTCCGCGGCTCGGCTCGGTGCGGCGGCCGAGCGCGCCCACGTCGCCCGCCCCGACCTGACCGCCGAGCTGACCCTGCTGGAGCGGTTGCTCCTCGACGCGTCCACCACGAGCGCGGCGGGTCGCGACCTCATCGTGCGCTTCCAGCAGACCTGCGGGCCGGTGATGGCCAAGGGGGTGGAGGACACCACGTTCTACCGATGGTTCGAGCTGGTCGCCCTCGGTGAGGTGGGTGGTGACCCGCACGCGGTCGAGGAGCCAACCGTCGCGGCGCTGCACGCGTGGGCCCTGCGGCAGGCCGCCGAGCACCCCACCGGCATGACGACGCTGTCGACCCACGACACCAAGCGCAGCGAAGACGTCCGCGCCCGGCTGCTCGCCGCCGCGGGTGACAGCGCGGCCTGGCGGGCGGCCTGGGCCCCCGTACGCGCCGCCGCGGACCGACTCGGCGTCGACCGGCCCACCGCCTACCTGGTGCTGCAGACCCTGGTGGGGACCTGGCCCATCACCATCGAACGGCTCGAGGAGTACCTGGTCAAAGCCACCCGGGAGGCCAAGCGCCGGACCACCTGGGTGGACCCGGCAGAGGCGTACGAGGCCCGGGTCGTCGAGCTGGCGCGCAGTGTCAGCGACGATCCCGCACTGCGTGCGGCGGTCACGGGCCTGATCACCGCCACCAGCGAGGCGAACCGGGCCACCGTGCTGGGCGCCAAGCTGCTGCAGCTGACCCTTCCTGGCGTGCCTGACGTCTACCAGGGGTGTGAGATCGTCGACCTGTCCCTCGTTGACCCCGACAACCGCAGGCCGGTGGACTACGACGAGCTGGACCGACGCCTGGCCCGCCTCGACGCAGGTGAGAACCCCGTGGACTTGCACGACGAGAAGCTGCTCATCACCTCTCGGGCGTTGCGGCTACGCCATGCGCGGCCCGACCTTTTCGGCGCCGGCAGCTCGTACGAGCCGCTGCGGGGCACCGGACCGCAGCTGGTGGGCTTCGTCCGCGGCGGCAGTGCGGTCACCCTTGTGACCCGCTGGCCCACCCGCCTCGCCGCTGCCGGCGGCTGGGGCGACACCGGGGTCGTGCTGCCGGCGGGCTCCTGGACAGACACGCTCACCGGCCGCGCCGTGCGGGGCGGACGGCAACCGGTGTGCGACGTGCTGGCAGGTCTTCCGGTTGCTCTGCTGGTGCGCGAGCAGGGCTGAGCCGGCCGCGGGTGGGCTGGTCGCAGCCGTGCGGGTGCGCGGATCGTCACCTAGGCGGCGGGCAGGTCCACCTGAGCCAGCACTCCGGGGGAAACGCCTGCGCGGGGGAGCTCGACCCGCCACCCCGCACCGACGTCGTCGGGTCCGCCGCACGGCTGCGGAGTCTGCTCGCCCACGACGCAGGACAGGCTCAGCACATCGGCACCGGTCAGCTGGACCCACCTGGGCCGCACCGGGACCTCGACCACTGCGCTGAGCGGATTGGCCAGCACCAGGGCCCGACCCGTCTCCGACGGGGCCGACTCCAGCACACCGCGGGAGGTGACGTAGCGCAGGTGGACCCGCGTGCTGGGTTCGGACAGCGTCACCGTGCGCACATCGGTGCCGCTGACGCGAGGTCTGGCCGGCGCGACCCGGCTACCGTCAGCGAACACCTCGAGACGTTGCACCACCGGGGCGATGCCGTCGTACCCACTCAGTGGCCGTACCCGCAGGGTCACGGTGTCGGTGGGCTCTCGGGTGACGATGTACTCGTCGCTGCGCAACCGGCCGTTGGACAGCAGCTGGGTCTGCACATAGGTGCCGGGCCGATCCGGGATGGCTGAGTTGTCAACGGCCGGCGACGGCTCGGCATCCGGGTCCACCGCCGTCGAGATCGACGACGGCTCCTGCGGCTGCTCGGTCGAGACGTTCCAGATCGCGACGTTGGCGCCGGCGAGCATGAGCCCGACAGCAGCGGCTGTCAGCACCGACCGACCGCGTCGGCCTCTCTGCGCGGCGGGCTCGGCGGGACTGAGCGGGGAGGATCCCGACGGCGCAGCGGGCGACCCCACCGCCGCGACTGGACGAGGCGGCGGCACCGGCGGCCGCGACGTCGATGCCGTCGACGGTGACGGTGCGGGGGGCACTGCTGGCGAGGTCGGTGTCCGGGCAGCGGCTTTCGGGGTCGGACGCATCAGGTCCGGCTGGCGGACGGCTGCCGCGGCACGCAGCTCCTCCCAGGAGCGCAGCGACTCGTCCGCGCGGGCGCTGAGCAGCGTTGCGTGTCTACTCTCCGCCTGGGCGCGTTCGCGAGCCTTCTGCTTGAAGCGCTGCAGCTTGGCCGATGACTTGCTACGGGCGCGAGCGATCGAGGGACGACGCTGCGCTTCCCGCGCCGCGCGCACCGACTCCCAGGTGTGCGCGGACGCCGGCGGGGGCGGCCCATCGTCACGACCGGTCCAGTCGCGCGGGCCTTGATCACGCGAAGGGGGCATCGACCGCTCCTGTCTCCACGTCGGCTGCTGCCGCCGATCCTAAGTCGGACCCTTCGCCAGAGCATACGTTTTATCCCGATTCCGGCACATACGAGGCTTTGTATGTTGTGATGGCCGGGTAGACTCCCACACCTGTGCGCGCGGGTCATGTCTCGACCGCGGAAAGTGAGTCCTCAGATGTTCACTCGGCTCGCCCCCTGGGGCGCAGTGTTGGTCGTGGGGCTCGCCCTCGCGGGCACGCCGGCCGTCGCCGGCGCCGAGCCGGG
>JACCVL010000062.1 GCA_013698185.1 Nocardioidaceae bacterium | reverse complement strand
GCACCGCATCGACCGCACTGCTGAGCGCGCTTGCCGGCCTGGGCTTCGCCGCCGTGGCCGTGGCCGCGCGGCTGCTGCCGGCATTGACCCCGTCGGCCGTGGTCTCGGCACCGGCGGCCTACCTGCTGGCGAGCGCGGGGGCGCTGGCGTTCCTGCTCTACTCCGTGGCGCTGCAGCGCGGGGCCGTCACGGCCGCCACCGCACCGATGATCGTGCTGCAGACCGCGACGCCGTCGCTGCTGGGTGTGCTGGTGCTTGGCGACGCGGTACGTTCGGGCTGGCTGTCCGCCGCGGCGGTCGGTCTCGTCATCACCGTCGCCGGCGCCGTCGCGCTGGCCCGCTACGACGGCCTGCGCAGCCGGCGGGCACCGGCCCCGAGCCTCGACAACAGCCGATCTGGATCGCCGGAGGAGTCCGAGACGTGAGCGTGTGGCGTCAGCTGAGCGCGGTCGCGGTCGACGGCCCGACAGCGGTGACGGTCGGCAACTTCGATGGGGTCCATCGCGGCCACCAGGTCGTGCTCGCGCGCACGCTCCAGGCGGCGCGGCACCGGGGGGGCCTCCCGGTCGTCGCGGTGACCTTCGACCCGCATCCGGTGTCCGTGCTCGTGCCGGACCGCGCGCCGTCTGCGCTCACCGACGTCGACCGCCGCGCGGAGCTGCTGGGCTCGGTCGGGGTCGACCACGTGCTGGTGCTGGCATTCGACCTGGCCGTGGCGGCCTGGTCGCCGGCGGAGTTCGTCCACCGCGTGCTCGTCGACGCGCTGCACGCCGGCGTCGTCGTCGTCGGCGCCGACTTCCGTTTCGGTGCCCGCGCGGCCGGGGACGTCGCCGCCTTGCGCACGCAGGGCGCGCGGCTGGGCTTCGCCGTCGAGGCCGTGGAGCTCGCCACCGGTGCCCACAACGAGCCATGGTCGTCCAGCGCCGTGCGGTCCGCCCTCGCCCGAGGTGACGTCGGTGCCGCGGCGCGGGTGCTCGGCCGCGACCACGCCGTCCGGGGAGTCGTGGTCGTGGGGGACAGACGCGGCCGCCAGCTCGGCTATCCCACTGCCAATGTGCCGGCCGCCGAGAGCGCCGCGGTGCCCGCGGACGGGGTGTATGCGGGCACGCTGCGCCGACTCGACGGCGGCGGCGCCGATGCCCTGCCCGCGGCGATCAGCGTCGGCACCAACCCGACCTTCGACGGAGCGTCGCGGCGGATCGAGGCATATGTGCTGGGGCGGGACGACCTCGACCTGTACGGGGTCCCGGTCGAGATCGCTTTCCGCCGCCACCTGCGCGCCCAGGTGCGCTTCGACGACGTGGACCGGCTCGTGGACCAGATGGCACGCGACGTGGACGACACCCGCGCGGCCTTTGCCGACGTCGACTGATCCCACCCGGGGCCGTGCTCAGGCGCCGGCGAAGAGCGCGGCGATGATGCGCTGTTCCCGCAGGGTGAGAGCGCCTCTGGGTCGCACCGCCGACTCCCGCTGTGCATGCCGCACCATGACGGCGGTCGGCTCGGCGCCGGTGAGGCTCGACAGAGCCGCGGCGGCGGTGGCGCGCATACCCGCCGCGAACGGATGGAAGGCCAGCGCGCGGGCGGCGAGGGTGGTGCGCCCGTTGACCCAAGCGTCGGTGCCCGCGCATGCGTCGTGGCGAAGTGAGCGGGTGTAGGTGTCGACGTACAGCGCCTGGCTGCCGGCCGCCGCTCGCCGCAGAGCGCCGTTGAGAGCCCGCTGGACGCGATCTGTCCAGCGGTAGTCGGCGCGGGCGAACGGCAGAGCGGCGCACGTGCCGGCCGCAGGCACGATCCGGGGATAGCCGACCACGGCGACCACGGCGTTGGGCGCCAGCCGGGCGATGCCGCGCAGGCCGGCCGCCAGCCGGCCGGCCACGCGCCGAGCCCGTGCCACCATCTCGTCCCTGCCAGCCGCCGACGTGAACTCCGCACGACACGGCGAACCGAGTAGGTCGTCAGCCGCTACCGCGGTGCACCGGTTGGCCAGCGTGCCGAAGATGTCGAAGTCGTTGCCGCCCATCCCCACCGTGACCAGGTCGGTGCCGGTGGTGAGCGCTGATCGCTGCTCGACCAGATCTCGGGTATCGGCCCCGGAACAGCTCGCGTCGACGACGCGACGGGCAGCCAGCCAACGGCCCAGGACCGCCGGGTAGTTGGCGCTGGAACGCAGGCACCTCGCCGGAGTCGCCTCGGCATAGGGGATGAGCGGACCGGCCGTGAAGGAGTCGCCGAGGGCCACATACCGGCCCACGGGAAGGGTCAGCGGCGCCGTGCGCTTCGTCGCCTGCGGTGCGGGTGGGCTCAGCACCGCCGGCGCCTCGTCATCGGACGGCTGCGCGGGCACCACGACTGCCAGCACCAGCACTGCCGTGACGGCGGTGGCCCCGGCCAGGATCGCGACGGCGCGGGGCGAGCGGGGCATAGGTCGAGGCTACGGGGCGGGCTGGGCCCCCTCAGCCATCGTTCTCCGTGATCGTTTGGCGCCAGGCCTCGGGTGAGGACATGGCCGGCAGCGCCCGTCGATAGCGCTCCGACAGCGTGGACCACTCCCGCCACAGCTCGACATGCAGCGTGATCGAGCGCTTCAGCAGGCTGCGGAACAGCTCGGGGTCGCGCTGGTACCAGGCAGCGCTCGCCCCGTCGGCGCCCGAGACCAGGGCGCTGTCGACCTGCGCTAGCCGCCACCAGTTGAGGTAGAGGTGCGGGACCGCCAGCTCGGGGTTGCGCCGCGAGCTGTCCCGGACGGGCAGGACCTGCCGCACCGAGCCGAGCGCAACACTGCGCAGCAGCCCGAGCTTTCCCGACGGCGCCATCGGCGACTGCCCGCGCCGCGGTGGCTTCTTGCGACGGGTGGGCGGGAACTTCTCCAGATCGTCGGCCAGCTGCGAGTCGGTGTACTCCTTGCGCAGCGCTCGCAGCTCCGGCACCCGCTTGGCCACGTCTCGGTGCATGCGTTCGGGCCCCTCCAGCAGGTCCTCGATCGCCATCAGCCCCATCTCGGCCGCGGAGTACTGCATCGCCAGCAGATGCTTGACCTGTGTCTCGAAGCTCTCCAGGATGAGCCGTCCGCCGCGCTCGTACGGCGAGTGCAGCAGCGCCGACGAGACCCGGTTGCGCCGGTGGAAGTAGGCCTGCCAGTCCAGCGTGTCGTCCTTCTCGTGCCACGGCACGTGCCAGACCGCCACCCCCGGCAGGGTGACGGTCGGGTGCCCGGCGTCGCGGGCCCGCAGTCCGTACTCCGCGTCGTCCCACTTGATGAACATCGGCACCGACAACCCGATCTTGCGGATCACGTCGGTGGGGATCAGGCACATCCACCAGCCGTTGTAGTCGACGTCGATGCGGCGGTGCAGCCACGGGGTGGCCCGCAGGCTGCGCTGCCCGAAGTCCATGCCGTGGAACGTGCCCGGTGCCGGACCCCAGAACCAGCGGTACTCGGCGACCGACTCGCCGTACGCGTGCAGCACGCACCGGTCGTACAGGCTCAGCATCTGGCCGCCGACGATCGTCGACGTCCGCGCCAGGTCGGCGAAGGTGACCGCGCGCAGGATCCCCTCGGGCTCGCAGACGACGTCGTCGTCCAGCAGCAGGCAGTAGGTGCTCTCACCCGCGGTGGCGGTCTCGTCCATGGCGCGGGAGAAGCCGCCCGAGCCGCCGAGGTTGGGCTGCTCGAGCACGCGCAGCCGGCCGCCGAGCCGCTTCTCGACGTCGGCGAAGCGCTGGTCGCCGGTGACCTTCTGGGTGCCCTGGTCGACGACGATGATCCGGTCGAGGATCGCGAGCACGGCGTCCTGCCCGGCCAGCGCCTCCAGCTGGTTGACGCAGAAGTCCGGGCGGTTGAAGGTCGTGATGCCGATCGTGAGCGTCCCGGGCGTCGTGCGGTCGGTGTCGCCGACCCATTCGCCGCGGACCAGGGCGAGGTCGCCGCCGTCGGCAGCCAGGTCGAACCAGTACCACCCACCGTCGATGAAGGTCTTGAGCGGCAGGTCGAACTCCACGAGCTCGGGGTCGACACAGTTCACGTGCCGGGCCTCCACGCGCATCACGTGCCCCTTGGAGGTGGAACGCTGCACGATCACCGAGCCGGTGCCCACCACACTCAGGCGCAGGCGCACCGACGTCAGGTTCGTCCACCGCTGCCAGTACGCGGCCGGGAAGGCGTTGAAGTACGACCCCAGGGAGATGACCTGACCGTCCTCGACCCGCATCGTGTGTCGCCCGGTGACCGTCTGCGCGCCCGACAGCGTGTCTCCCTGCTCACCCCCGCTCGGCTGCGCCATGGTGTGGCCGAGGTTGGAGTCCAGGTGCTGCTCCGTGCTGCGGCGCAGCTCGGACTCCACGTAGAGCGGCAGCACGTCGTAGTCGGCGTCCTTGGGCAAGATGACGTTCTGCAACAAGCGCTCGCCGCTGGTGGCAGCTGGCTCGGTCCCGGACTCGGTCACGGTAGAAACGTCCTCACGTTGTTCGGCGATGCGGGCTCGGGGCGAGCCTAACCGTAAGGGCCGGGCGGATAGTGTCTCCCCGACCGACGATCACCAAGGAGGGCCGTCGTGCCTGCACCGAACGCCGCGACAGCCCGGCAACGGGTATTTGTGCATGTCGGCCCGCCCAAGACCGGCACGACATTCGTCCAGGGCGTGCTGTGGAACAACCGGGCCGCCCTGCGTGACAGCGGCATTCTGGTGCCCGGTCGCGGGGAGGCGTCGCACTTCACCGCCGCCGGGGACCTGCGCGGCCGGGTCAAGCGTCGCGGTGCCGGACAGCGCAAGCTGACCGGGCACTGGGACCGGCTGGCCGCGGAGGTGCGCGAGTGGCCGGGGACCAGCGTCATCTCGTGCGAGTGGCTGGCCGCCTGCGACGAGCAGCAGGTCAAGCGCGCGATCACCTCCTTCGAGCCAGTCGAGGTGCACGTGGTCACCACCCTGCGGGACCTCGGGCGGGTCGTGCCCGCCGTCTGGCAGGAGCAGATCAAGAACGGCAAGCACTTCACCATGACCGAGTTCCTCGATCAGCTCGCGCACCCCCTGCCGGGCACCTACGGCGAGCTCTTCTGGCGGGCGCAGGACACCAGGCGACTGCTCGGGCGCTGGGGCCAGGACCTGCCGGCGGACCGGGTGCACGCCGTGACCCTGCCCGCATCCGGCGCGGATCCCGCCGAGCTGTGGAATCGCTTCAGCTCGCTGCTCGTGGCCGACCCGGCTGCATACGACACCTCCGGCGTCCGTGCCAACCCGGGTCTCGACCCGGCTGCGGCCGAGCTGCTGCGCCGGGTGAACGCCGAGCTGGGCGGCCGGATGCGCAAGGCGGCGCACTCGCCGTTGGTCAAGCAGCTGCTGCACGGCGAGCTCACCAAGGAGAAGTCTGGCGGGCGGACCCGGCTGCCGGCCGGCGAGGTGGCGTCGATCGCGGCCACCGGAGAGGCCGTGATCGAGTGGCTGCGCGAGTCTGGTCACGACGTCGTCGGCGACTTCGCGGACCTGCGGGTCGACACCACGCCGCGGGATACCTCGCTGCCCGAGGACTCCCCGGAGGCGGACGTCTCGCGCGCCGCGGTGCGCTCGATGGCGTCGCTGCTGCTGACCATGCAGGCGGACGGCGCACACAAGCGCAAGGTGTGGCGCGGGGGGCCGCGCACGGCAAGGCCCGAGCATCCCGAGTCCGACGCACCACCGCTCGCCGCGCCGCCGCGAGCAGCCACCGCTGCGTCCCGCCGTGCCCTGTCGTTCGCGCGTCGGGTCGCCGACGGGGTGCGCCGGCGCGTGACGAGGGGCTGAGCCTCGTTGTCCAGCGCCGCACCGCGAGCGGTGCTCCACGTGGGGGCGCCGAAGACCGGCACGACCTACGTCCAGGCAGTGCTGTGGCGCAATCGCAGCCGGCTGCGTGCGGCCGGGGTGTTGTATCCCCTGCAGCAGCCGATCGAGCACTTCGCCGCCACCCTCGACGTCCGCGAGATGTCGTGGGGTGGTCGAGCCGACGGCCCCTGGCTGGGCACCTGGGCGCGACTGGCCGAGCGCATCGAGAGCTGGGACGGGTCGGTGCTGCTGTCCAACGAGCTGCTGGGCGGGGTGGATCCCGAGCAGGCCCGAACCATCGCCGATGTGCTCGCCGGTCCGGCTGCCCGCGAGGTGCACGTGGTGTTCACGGCCCGGGACCTCGCCCGTCAGCTGCCCTCGGACTGGCAGGAACACATCAAGCACCGCCACGACATCAGCCTCGCCACCTTCGTCGACGACCTCGTCACGCTCGGCCTGGATGCGCCGGCGCCGTTCGGCGAGCTCTTCTGGGGGTTGCACGACGCCGAGCGCGTGCTGGGCACCTGGGCAACGGTGGTGCCCCCCGAGCAGGTGCATCTCGTGGTAGTCCCGCGCGGTGAGAGCGGCCCGCACGAGCTGTGGCGGCGCTTCGCCGCCGCGGCCGGGCTCGACGAGCTGGCTCCCGGCCTCGAGCTCGACCTCGACCTCAAGCCGCACAACGTCTCGCTCGGGGTCGTCGAGGCCGAGCTGCTGCGCCGCCTCAACACCCGCCTCAAGCGGGAGCTGCCGGCGCGTCAGTACGACGACCAGGTACGCAAGGTCTTCGCCGAGAAGGTGCTGGTGTCCGCGCAGCGCAGCGTGCCGCCGTCGCAACGACCGAGCCTTCCTCCTCGCCATCGGCAGTGGGTGGCCGACCGGTCGCGCCGGCTCGTCGACGCGGTCGCGTCCGCCGGCTACGACGTGATCGGCGACCTCGAGGACCTGTTGCCGGCCGAACCGGCTGACGGCCCACAGCCCGAGGACGTCGAGGTGGACGACCTCCTGGCGGTCGCCCTCGATGCCGTGACCGGACTCCTGCGGCACCTCGGGCAGCTCGCCGACCACCGGGCCGAGCAGACCGAGGAGCTGCGCCGGCAGGTGGTCGAGCTCGAGTCCCAGCTGGCGAGCATGCGGGTCGAACGCAACTACTGGAAGGACGGCGGGATGGCCCATCGCCTGGTGCGCTTCAGCGACCAGCACACCTGGTTGGTGCCCGCCCGGCGGGCGTACCTGAGCGGCCGCGAGCGGCTGCGCCGTGAGGAGGTCCGGCGCGATGACGACGACTGAGGCATCCGCCACCCCGCGGGTCTACCTGCACGTCGGTGTGCCCAAGACCGGTACGACGTTCGTCCAGGACGTCTTGTGGCGGGGCCGCAGCCAGCTGTCGCGCGACGGTGTCTGCTATCCCCTGCGCCGGCGCACCGAGGGCTTCGCGGCCGCCATGGACCTGCGCGGTGCGAGCTGGGGCGGCGGCCGCAACCCCGACTGGGACGGCACCTGGGATCGGCTGGCGCGCACGGTCATCGAGTCCGGAGCGCCGCGGTCGGTGATCTCCGGGGAGCTGCTCGCTGCAGCCGACGCCACCGCCGTCGCCCGGGCGATGGCCTCGTTCCCCGACCACGAGGTGCACGTGGTCCTCACGGTGCGCGACCTGGCGCGCCAGCTGGTCTCGGGCTGGCAGGAGCACGTCAAGCACCGGGTGTCGGTGTCGCTGGAATCCTTCGTGGCCGGCTGTCTGGGCGATGGCGCTGCCGCCGAGCGGGAGCAGCGGCTCGCCGGCAGCTTCTGGCGGCTGCACGACGGTGCCGCCGTCGCCACCCGCTGGGGCGGCGGGCTCCCGCCCGAGCAGCTGCACCTGGTCACGGTTCCGCCTGCGGGCCGGGCCGGTCGCGGCGAGCTGTGGGAGCGTTTCGCCGCGGTCACCGGCATCGATCCGGTCATCGGGCACGTCGACACCGCCCGTCCCAACACCTCCCTCGGCGTTGCCGAGGCCGAGCTGTTGCGCCGCTACAACGCGTCCCGGGTCGGCGAGCTGTCGCAGCTGCACTACGACCAGGTCGTCCGGGTGCTGCTCGCCGAGAAGGTGCTTGCCGGGGGGGACGGTCCGCCGCTGCGGCTGCCGGCCCAGTTCGCCGACGCCGTCCACCAGCGGTCGACGCAGCTCACGGCGGCGCTGGCGGCCGCCGGCTACGACGTGGTCGGCGACCTCGACGACCTGGTGCCCGACCTGGCGGCGCTGCGGACCGCCCCGGTCAACGTCGTCAGTGCCGACCAGCTGGTGACGGCAGCGGTCCGGGCCACGGCCGGTCTGATCACCGAGCTCGGCCCGCTGCAGCGTCGGCTCCGCAGCCGCAGCCGGCTCGACCGGCCCGGGCC
>JACCVL010000061.1 GCA_013698185.1 Nocardioidaceae bacterium | reverse complement strand
GCATGACGCCGCGCCACCTGCAGTTCCACCTGCCCGCCCGGGCCAGGCGCCGGCACCACGACGCTGACGCGGCCGGCGTCGCTGCGGACCTCCACCACCCGGCGGATGTCTACCAGCAGGCTGCGGTGGATGCGGACGAAACCGGCCGGCGCCCACTGGTCCTCGAGCGCGGTGAGCGGCACCCGGACGAGGTAGGCATCCGAGCCGGTGTGCAGCCGCGCGTAGTCCCCGTGGGCCTCCACCCACACCACCTCCGACCGCGCCACGAAGCGGGTCACCCCACCCCGCTCTACGGCGATCACCGTGTCGTCGGGCACCACCACAGGGGCTGGGCCGGCCTCGTCGCGCTCTCCGACCACCCTCCGCACGGCCTCGATGAGCCGCTCGGGGCGCACCGGCTTGAGCAGGTAGTCGACCGCGTGCAGGTCGAAGGCATCCACGGCGTGCTGGTCGTGCGCGGTGACGAACACGATCCGTGGCGGCACCGCGAGCTGGGCCAGGAGGCGAGCCACCTCCATGCCGTCGAGCCCCGGCATGGCGATGTCCAAGAAGATCACATCGACCACGACCGACCCGATCAGGCGCAGCGCGTCAGCTCCGGACGCGGCGGTGTCAACGGCGTCGATTCGTGGGTCGGCCGCGAGCAGGTACGCCAGCTCGTCGCGTACTGGTTGCTCGTCGTCGACCACGAGCACGCGCAGGCCGGCGCCCGCCAGCTCGCTCACCAGCCTGCGTGCAGCGGGCGGCCCTCGTCGTATCCCGCGGCACTCTGCACCCCGATCACGGCACGCTCGTGCAGTTGCTCGATCGTGCGGGCACCGGCATAGGTCGCGGCCGAGCGGATCCCTGCGGTGATCGAGTCGAGCAGGTCCTCGACGCCGGGGCGGGCGGGGTCGAGGTACATGCGCGCGGAGGAGATGCCCTCCTCGAACAGCGCCATCCGGGCTCGGTCGAAGCCGGCCGCATCCCGGGTGCGGTTGCTCACCGCGCGCGACGACGCCATCCCGAAGGACTCCTTGTACTCCCGCCCGTCGGCGGCGACCACGAGATCGCCCGGGCTCTCGTACGTGCCGGCGAACCAGGAGCCGACCATCACGCTCGCCGCCCCGGCGGCCAGCGCCAACGCCAGGTCGCGCGGGTGCCGGATGCCCCCGTCTGCCCACACCTGGGCACCCGCCGAGCGTGCCGCCTCGGCACACTCGAGCACGGCGGAGAACTGCGGTCGCCCCACCCCGGTCATCATCCGGGTGGTGCACATGGCGCCGGGACCCACACCGACCTTGACGACGTCGGCGCCGGCAGCCACCAGCTCGCCGGTGCCGCCGGCAGTGACGACGTTGCCGGCGACCACCGAGACCCGCCGGCCCGTCGCGCCCAGGTGGGCGTCGCGGGCGGCGGCGACCATCAGCAGCGCGTCGAGCATCTTGTCCTGGTGGCCGTGCGCGGTGTCGACGACCAACACGTCGGCGCCGTGGCTCAGCAGCGCCTTGGCCTTGCCGGCAACATCGCCGTTGATGCCGATCGCCGCGGCGACCATCAACCGGCCGTCGGGGTCGAGCGCCGGGCCGTAGATGGTGGCCCGCAGTGCGCCTTTGCGGGTGAGCACCCCGCACAGCAGGTCGCCGTCGACGACCGGGGCGAGCATCAGGTGGCGGTCGGCCAGCGCCTCGAAGGCGACCCGCGGCTCGGCATCAGCAGGCAGCGTCACCGGATCGGTGTCCATGACCTCGTGCACCTGGGCGAAGCGGTCGACGCCGTGACCGTCGTGCTCGGTCATCACCCCGACCGGCGAACGTCCGTCGACGACGACCACCGCACCGTGCGCACGCTTGGGCATCAGGCTCAGGGCCTCACCGACGGTCGTGGTCGGGCCGACGGTGACCGCGGTGTCGTACACCGCATGCGCACCCTTGACGGTCTGAATCGCCCGATCGACCACGTCCAGCGGGATGTCCTGCGGCAGCACCGCGACACCACCCCGGCGGGCCACCGTCTCCGCCATCCGACGCCCCGACACCGCGGTCATGTTCGCCACGACCACCGGCAGCGTGGTGCCGATGCCGTCCGGTGTCGTCAGGTCCACGTCGAAGCGCGACGTCACGCGGCTGCGCGAGGGCACCATGAAGACGTCGTTGTAGGTCAGGTCGTACGGAGGCTCGCCGGAGAGGAACTGCACGGCCCGCAGGCTACCGCTGCGGCCGCTGGCCCGGCGCCGGTCCGGGGGGCGGTCGCCACTGGTTGGCGCGCTCACCGCGGTGCGCGAGCTCGGCGGTCTCCCGCACCCGGCGCTCACGGGTCTGGGGTCGCTTGGCCTGCACGATCCACTCCAGGATCCCGCGCCGCACCGAACGGGGGAACCCCTCGAACGTCGCGGCCGCCGGCGGTCTCGCCGCCAGTGCGGCCGCCAGGTCGTCGGGCACCAAGAGGTTCTCGACCTCGTCGAGCATCGACCACGTGCCGTCGGCCTTGGCCCGCTCGACCGCAGCGATCCCGGCGGGCCGCATGCGCCCGTCAACCAGCAGCCGCTCGATCCGCTGCTTGTTGGGCCGGGCCCAGCCGCTGCCGGGCCGGCGCGGGCTGAACCGCAGCATCGTCTGCTCGTCGTCGAGCTTGCGGGCCACGCTGTCGACCCAGCCGACGCACAAGGCCTCCTCGACCAGCTCGTCGTACGACGGTGCCGGCCGGCCGGTCGACCGGCGCCAGGTGACCGCCCAGACTCCGGTCGCGTCCCGGTGGTGCGCGTCAAGCCAGGCCCGCCAGGCTGAGCGCGTCTCGACCGGCACCTGGGGGTCGTCCGCGGCGGGACGTCTGCTGGCCACCACCCCATGGTGGGGCCCGGACCGGCCCGGGTGCCAGACCCCTCGTACGGTGGCGGCCGTGCGCGTGCTGCTGCTGGGGACCGGATCGGCCGAGGGCTGGCCGAACGCCTTTTGCGGGTGCCAGTCGTGTGCCGACATGCTGCGCCGCGGTACGGTGCGCCGCCCCACCAGCGCGTTGGTGGACGGCAGCGTGCTGCTCGACTGCGGCCCCGAGACCCCTCGGGCCGCACTGCAGGCGGGGGTGGCGCTGTCGACGCTCCGGGCGATCCTGCTGACCCATGACCATCCCGACCACTCCAGCCCGATGGCGCTGCTCGCGCGGGACTGGGCCACCAGCAGCAGCCACGGCCGGCCGCTCACCGTCGTGGGCAGCCCGGCGACGCTCGCACGATGGCGACCGTGGACGGCTCCGGACACACCGAGGGTGCGGTTCGTCGAGGCGGCCGCGGGCGACCGGCTGGTCGTCGACGGGCCCGACGGGACCTACGCCATCGACGTCCTGGCCGCCGGGCACCGGGGAGCGACCGGCGACGAGGGGGTGCTCTACCTGCTCACCGCTCCGGACGGCTCGCGGCTGCTGTACGCCACCGACACCGGCCCTCTGCCCGAGCCGACCGTCGCCGCGCTGGGCGGCGGGCGGCTCGACCTGCTGCTGCTGGAGGAGACTTTCGGCGATCACGTCGGGCACGGCACCCAGCACCTCGACCTCGCGACGTTCGGGCCCCAGCTGGACCGTCTGCGTGCCAGCGGCATCGTGGACGCAGGCACCGAGGTCGTCGCCGTGCACCTGTCGCACCACAACCCGCCCGACCTCGACGACCGGCTGGCTGGGGTAGGGGCCCGGGCGGGGCACGACCTCGAGATCCTCGGTGGCAGTGCGGCCGCGCCGATGGCCCGTACCGGCCTGCGGACGCTGGTGCTCGGCGCCGCCCGGTCGGGTAAGAGCAGCACCGCCGAGCGCCTGATCGCGGATCTGGGCGCTGCTGGGGACCCCTCGACTGCGCCGGTCACCTACGTCGCGACCGGCCCGTTGGCCGCAACCGGTGACGCCGAGTGGTCCGAGCGGGTGCTTGCCCACCGCGCCCGGCGGCCGGAGTCGTGGCGGACCGTGGAGACCGACGACGTCGCCGGCGTGCTCGCGACCGCCAGGGGGCCGGTGCTGGTCGACTGCCTGACCCTGTGGCTGACCTCGGTGCTGGACGGCGCGGGGGCCTGGGAGGCTCGCGAGGGGTGGCGCGCTCATCTGGAGCGCGAGGTCACCAGGCTCGCCGACGCCTGGACGGCCGCCGACGTGCCGGTGGTCGCCGTGAGCAACGAGGTGGGCGCCGGCGTGGTCCCCGCCAGCGAGGCGGGGCGGCTGTTCCGGGACGAGCAGGGCCGGCTGAACACCCGGCTCGCGGCCACGGCTGACCGTTGCCTGCTGGTCGTGGCCGGTCGAGTGCTCGACCTGCCGCCGGCTACCGCCGGCCCGGTCCAGCGGCCGTGACCGCCGGCACCGACGACCTGGCCGACGGCTGGCGGCTGGCCGTCGGCACCTTGACAGCGCTCCCGGTGCGCCCGCCTGACCGGGTGGACCAGACG
>JACCVL010000060.1 GCA_013698185.1 Nocardioidaceae bacterium | reverse complement strand
CGTCCCTCCCGGTGCACCCCCGCAACAGGGCGTCCGCGTCGACCCGGTCGGCGTGCCGCAGCGCGCCGCCGGACCCGACGAGCAGCTCGACCTCGCGGAGGTCCTTGCCGGTGCGCTCGACAATACGGCCGCCGTCGCCAAGGCCCACCTGCTGGCGTCCGGCGTGCCGGCGCAGCGAGACGCCGACCGCGACCTCGGCGAGCCTGCGGTCATCAGCCAGCCCGGCCCGGTCGAAGGGCACCAGCCCGGGGTCGGCGCGCCGCCTCTGGGCGACGTCGGTCAGCGCGGTGCGCTCGTCGCGGTCCACCAGACCGACCTCGATGCCCCGCTCGACCGTGGACACTGCGCTCCAGCGCATGCCCAGGTCGCCCTCGACGGTGCGGGTGACACGGGTGGGTGGGACAACCTGGCGGGTGAGCCCGGACTCCTCCGGATCGAGCTCGACGACCGAGTGCACGTCGGTGGTGGCCCCGCCGACGTCGACGACGGCGACGTCGCCCACCCGGTCGGCTAGCACCTCGACGCCGCTGCGCACGACATCGGGGGTCGGCCCGGAGATCATGGCCACGAAGTCGTCCGAGGCGGACAGGTGCTTGCCGCCGATCACGTGCCGCAGGAACACCGACCGGATCGCGGCGCGCGCGGACTCCGGCGCCAGCACACCGATGCGTGGCACGACGTTGGCCGCCAGCTCGTACGCAACGCCCCCGTCCCCCAGTGCGGCACTGACCTGGTCGGCAGCATCGACGTTGCCCGCGATGACGACCGGTCCCGGCCACGCACACCCGCCGAGCGTGGCGGCGGCGTCCACCAGCACGTCGGCGTTGCCGCCGTCGGTGCCCCCCACCAGCAGCACCACGTCGGGTTCGGCGGCGTTCAGGGCCGTGAGCCGGCCGGCGTAGAGGCCGCCGTCGCCGACGTGCACGACGCGCCCGCCCGACGACAGCGCCACCCGGCGGCCGGCCTCGGCGGTGACCAGCTCCTCGTTCCCGATCACGCCGATCCGCAGACCCCCTCTGGCCGACGAGCAGGCACGCACCTGCGCGTCGACCGCGGCAGGGGTGGTGCGCGCGAGCACGTCCAGACAGGCAGCAAACCCGTCCAGGACGTCGGTGTCGATCGTGGTGCGGTGCTCGGCTGCCGCTATCACGGCGCCGCCGTCGAGGCTGACGAGCAGAGTCTTGGTGAAGGTGGAGCCGAAGTCGGCACAGACGACGAGATCCACGCTCGGCTCAGCGGGTCGCGTCGTCGAGGGCCTGAGCGAGGTCGGCGACGAGATCGTCGGCCGACTCGATGCCGACGCTGAGGCGCACCAGGTCACCGGGCACCTCGAGCGGGGACCCGGCGACGGAGGCGTGGGTCATGCGGCCCGGGTGCTCGACCAGCGACTCGACGCCGCCGAGGGACTCGGCGAGCGTGAACACCTGGCAGCGTTCGACGACGTCCACCGCCGCCTGCTCCCCGCCGGCCAGGCGGAAGCTCACCATGCCGCCGAAACGGCGCATCTGCTTGGCGGCGACGTCGTGGCCGGGATGGCCTGGCAGGCCGGGCCACAGCACCGCGCTGACCTCCCCGCGCGTGGTGAGGAAGTCGGCGACGCGCTCGGCGTTGTCGCTGTGGCGGTCCATGCGCACCGCAAGCGTGCGCAGCCCACGCAGCACCAGCCACGCGTCGAAGGGGCCGGCCACCGCCCCCATTGCGTTGTGCATGAAGGTCAGACGCTCGGCCAGGCCGTCGTCGTCGACCACCAGCGCACCACCGATGACGTCGGAGTGGCCGCCGCAGTACTTGGTCGTGGAGTGGACGACCACGTCGGCGCCCAGGGTCAGCGGCTGCTGGAGGTAGGGCGAGGCGAAGGTGTTGTCCACCACCAGCAGTGCCCCGGCGTCGTGCGCGACCGCTGCGAGTGCGCTGATGTCGGCGATGTCGAGCAGCGGGTTGGTAGGGGTCTCGACCCAGACGATCGTGGTGCGGCCGGGCTCGACCGCAGCCCGTACGGCGTCGACGTCAGCCACCGGCGCGACGCTGTAGGCCAACCCCCAGGGCTCGTGCACGGTGGCGAACTGGCGGAACGTCCCGCCGTAGGCGTCGTCGGGGATGACCACGTGGTCGCCAGGCTTGCACAGCGTGCGCAGCAGGGTGTCCTCAGCGGCTAGGCCGCTGGCGAAGGCGAAGCCATGCCGGCCAGCCTCCAGCGCGGCCAGGCACTCCTGCAGCGCGGTGCGGGTGGGGTTCGCGCTCCGGGAGTACTCATACCCCTCGCGCAGGCCGCCCACCCCGTCCTGCTTGTAGGTGCTGGTGGCGTATATCGCCGGCACGACGCTGCCCGTGCGCGGGTCCGGCTCCTGGCCGGCCCGGATCGCCAGCGTCTCGAACCCCAGCCGCGGGGGATCCTCGGGTCGGTGCTGCGGCATGCGACGACCCTACCCGCCGCTCTCCCCCTCCCCGCGATCCGCGGATTCTGGTCGCACGATCCGCGGATTCTGGTCGCACGATCCGCGGATTGTGGGAGCGGCCTGGGCGGGACGGGGCGCTACGCCGGGAAGGGCTGGGCTGCGGGCGGTGTTGTGCACGGTGACCAGGTTCGAAAGCCCCAGGAGGCACCGTGCTGTTCAGCCGCGCCAAGACCCAGCTGCCGACCGCCGACGAAGCGCTGGCCGGGCGCGCGGAGCGCCCCTTCGGGGTGGGCAGCACGCACGCCGTGCTCGGGACACCGATCGAGACCGATGTGCCCGAGGGCTACGCAGAGGCAGTGTTCGGGCTCGGCTGCTTCTGGGGGGAGGAAAAGACGTTCTGGCAGGTGCCGGGGGTGTGGTCGACGTCGGTCGGGTACGCAGGCGGGTTGACCCCTCATCCGACGTACGAGGAGGTCTGCGGTGGGCGTACCGGGCACGCAGAGGTCGTGCGCGTGATCTTCGACCCCAAGCAGGTGACCTACGCCCAGCTGCTCAAGGTGTTCTGGGAGAGCCACGACCCGACGCAGGGCATGCGCCAAGGCAACGACCGCGGCACGCAGTACCGGTCGATCATCCTGACCGCCAGCGACGAGCAGGAGGAGCAGGCCGAGGCGTCCCGTGTCACCTATCAGCAGGCGCTCTCGACCCGCGGCTTCGGCGAGATCACCACGATGATCCAGCGACTGGGGACGTACTTCTACGCCGAGGACTACCACCAGCAGTACCTGGCGAAGAACCCGTACGGCTACTGCCCCGTGCACGCCACCGGGGTCAGCTGCCCGATCGGTACCGGAGTCACCGCCGACTGAGGCTCGATCCCCGGCTGACACCGCTCCGCGCTGATTGACCGCCATCCGGAGGTGAGCACGGAGTGGGAAAGCTCTCGTGCTCCAGCGGCTCTCGACGTGCTCATCGACCGGTGTGACTCACACCGCTCTCGTGCACGTCGAGAGCCCGCGTAAGCAACAGACGTCGGGACCCTGACGCACCCGCTGGGCCTGGTCCGTCGACCGACCGGGGATCCGCGGCACTCGTCGGGTTAGCGTGCGGCATGCGGATCGTGTCACTGCTGCCGTCGACGACCGAGATCCTCCATGCCCTCGGCGCTGGCCAGGACGTGGTGGGCGTGACCTTCGAGTGCGACTACCCACCGAGCGCGCGGACGGCACGGATCGTCTCGACCAGCAGCCTGCCCGACGGACTCACGCCAGGTGCGATCGATGACCTGGTGGCGCAGCGCCTGGCGGCCGGTGAGGACCTCTACCACCTGGACGCGGGTGCGCTGGCCGGCCTGGACGCCGACGTCGTGGTGACGCAGGACCTCTGCGCGGTCTGCGCGGTCGACGTGTCGGTGGTGGACGACGCGCTGGCTCATCTGGGGTGCCAGGCTCAGGTGGTGACGACCGATCCGCACACGCTCGAGGACGTGCTCGCCTCGATCGAGCAGCTCGGGGACGTCTGCGGCCGGCCCACGGCAGCCCGTCAGCTGGTCGCGACCCTGCGGCGACGGCTGGCGGCGGTGAGCGCTGCGGTGTCCGGGCGCCACCGGCCCCGAGCGCTTGTCCTGGAGTGGACCGACCCGCCGTTCGCCCCCGGGCACTGGGTCCCGCAGATGGTCCAGACCGCGGGCGCGACCACTGTGATGGGCGAGGCGGGAACGAAGGCGTACCGGGTGAGCTGGGCGGACGTGGCCGCGTGCGCCCCCGACCTGATCGTCTCGGCGCCCTGCGGGTTCGCCCTGCCCGCCTCCGTCGAGCTGGCGCGGGACATGACGGCGTCGGGCCACCTGCCCCCCGACATACCGGTGTGGGCCGTGGACGCCAACGCGTCGTTCGCCCGCCCCGGCCCGCGGCTCGTCGACGGAGTCGAGGCCCTGGCCGCGATCATGCACGCCCCAGCAGTCGGACCGCCGGACCCGGCGATCGCCGAGCAGGTCCGCTGAGCTCAGACTTCGATCGGAACCAACGGGTGGATGCCGGGCGCCACCGCCAGGTGCTCCGCGAGCTGGGCCACGGCTGCCTGCACATGATCGGTGCCCAGGTGCGCGTCGAGGTCGGCCTGGGCGCGCCATCGCTCCACCGAGATGAACGTGCCCGGCGCCGCGCCCGACTCGTACAGCTGGTAGTCCAGGCACCCGTCCTCCGCCCTGGTCGGCGGCACCAACGACTCGAGGGCGGCGCGGACGTCGTCCGCCGAGCCCGCACGGGCAGTGATCACGGCGACCGCGTGGGTCTCACTCACGATGCAACTCCTGACTCGGGCGGCCACCCGCCCGCCGGCGTGCAGACGGACTCCCGGACGGTACCCCGCGCGGCCAGGACCGGCACCCGATGGCCCGGCGGACCCGTGCGACGTGAGCGCAAGAGGGCCTCAGCCCAACCAGTGGTCGACCGCGTCGGCGGTGCGTGGCAGCTTCTCGACGTCGTAGCACGTGCTCAGCCAGTACGCCGCCGCGTCCGCCGTCCGCGGCAACTCGGAGCGGTCGACCGTGCAGGGGGTGAACAGGCGCGTCGCCGGCGACTCGCTGCCAACCGCGGCCATTGCTGGTGCTGGTGCGCCCGCTGTCAGGCAGGCGACGACGCTGGCGACCGCCGCGACACCGCCCAAGCGGCGGGCGGTCGAGACAGGGTGCCGGGACTGAATGGTCATGGTGTCCTCCGAGGTGGATGGGGTGTGTTCGTGGTTTGTCCCGCGGCCAGGTACCGCGACGGTCCCGCGGCGGTATCGGCCGGGTATCGCGCTCGTTGACGGGTAACGGCCACCGGAGGACATTTCTGCTGTGGGTATCGCTGTTCTCGGTCCGGTCACCGTGGACGGTGACGCCGCTCGGCTCAGCCACCGCGACCGGGTGGTGCTGGCGGCGTTGACCGTCGCCCGGGGCCAGGTGCTGTCGGCCGAGCAGCTCGCGGACGCACTCTGGGGCGAGGTGCCGCCAACGTCATGGAGCAAGGTCATCCAGGGCTGCGTGGTCCGACTTCGCAAGGCGCTCGGCCGGCAGGCGATCGAGACCTCACCGCAGGGGTACCGGCTGATCGTCCCGGCCGACGGCATCGACGCCCAGCTCTTCGAGCGGCTGGTCGGACGTGCCCGCGAGCTGCTCACCCTCGGCGAACCGGACCGCGCGAGCTATCTGATCGGCGACGCGTTGGGACTATGGCGGGGCCGGCCGTTGCAGGAGATCGAGAGTTGGGACCGGGGCCTGCTGGAGGCCGGGCGGTTGGACGAGCTGCGCCTCGACGCCGAGGAGCTCCGCGTCGAGGCAGCCCTGGCGACTGGGAGGCACCAGGAGATCCTGGCCGAGGCCAAGACACTGGTTGAGCAGGCGCCGGTCCGGGAGCGCCGGTGGGCGCTGCTGGCGCTGGCTCAGTATCAGGTCGGACGCCAGGCTGAGGCACTGCGCACCCTGCATCAGGTACGCACCGTGCTGGCTCAGGAACTCGGACTCGATCCAGGACCGGACCTAGTGGCTCTCGAACAGGCGATCCTGCGTCAGGATTCGTCGCTGGTTGCCGCCACCGCACTGCCCGAGCCGAGCCGAGCCAACCCGTACCTCGGGCTGGTGCCGTACGACGTCGACGACACCGAGTCGTTCTTCGGCCGCGACGCCGACGTGGCCGCCTGTTTGAACCGACTGACGTCGACCGGCGTGCTGGCCGTGCTCGGGCCGTCGGGCAGCGGCAAGTCGTCGTTGGCGCGCGCGGGGGTGGCTGCTGCTCGCAAGCGAGACGGTCGCCGGGTCGTCGTGATCACCCCCGGGGTCCACCCGATGGATGCGCTGAGCGCTCTGCCGCAGTCGGGACCGAGCCCGCTGCTCGTCGTCGACCAGTGCGAGGAGGTGTTCTCGCTGTGTGCCGACGTCAGCGAGCAGGCTGACTTCCTGGCCGCGCTGGCCGCGCACGCCGAGCGAGCCGAGCTGGTCGTCGCGCTGCGTGCCGACCGGCTGGGGAGCGTGGCGGTGCATCCCAACTTCGCGCGGCTGGTGGAGCGCGGCCTGTACCTGTTGGGCGCCATGAGCGCGGACGGACTGCGAGCGACCATCGAAGGTCCTGCCCGCCACGCCGGACTGGCGCTCGAGCCGGGTCTGGTCGACCTGTTGGTGCGCGAGGTGGAGGGCGAGCCGGGCGCGCTCCCGCTGCTGTCCCATGCGCTGCGCGAGACCTGGCTCAGGCGGGAGGGGCGCACGCTCACCGTGGCGGGCTACACCGCCACCGGCGGCATCCGCGGCGCGGTGGCCCAGTCGGCCGAGGAGGTCTACGAGCAGGTGGACCCCGAGCAGCGGCCGGCGCTGCGCGCCCTCCTGCTCCGCCTGGTCGCACCGACCGGTGAGGGGGAGCCGATGCGCAGCCGGCTGCCGCGCCGCCTGGTGGCCGCGGACCAGCAGTACGAGCGGCTCATCGAGCTGCTCATCAGCGCCCGCCTCGTCACCAGCGACGACGGCGTCGTGGAGCTTGCTCACGAGGCGTTGGCGCGCGCGTGGCCCCGGCTCCGGGGCTGGCTGGACGACGACACCGAGGGGCAGCGCATCCTGCACCACCTCAGCGTGGCCGCCGACGCCTGGGATGCCTACGACCGTCCCGACAGCGAGCTCTACCGGGGCGTCCGGCTCGCGCAGGCACTGGACTGGCGGGAGCGTGCCGATCCGGACCTGACGCCGGTGGAGCGGGCCTACCTGGAGGCCTCACAGACGGCGGTGGACACCGACCTGCGCGCCGCGCGGCAGCGAGCCGCGCAGGAGATCGCCGCTCGCCACCGCACCCGTCGGCTGGCGATCGGCCTCGCCGCGGCACTCGTGGTGGCACTCACGGCGGCCGGCCTGGCCACCCGCTACCAACGGGACGCCGCCGCGCGGGCGTCCGACGCCACCGCTGCCGGAACCCTGGCGGACGCCAACCGGCTGGCCGCGCTGTCGACGACGGTCGGCTCGCTGGACCTGTCCCTGCTGCTGGCTGCGGCGGCCGAGCAGATCGCCGACACCCCCGAGACCCGAGATGGGTTGCTGACTGCCCTGCTCGAGCACAGGCGCGCGACCCGGGTCGTGCGGCTCGGCGGTCCGGCGGTCGACACCGCGCTCGGCGACCGCGGACGGACCCTGTTCGTCGACCGCGGGCAGGACATCGTCTCCTGGCCGGTGGGCTCGGCTGAGCCCGCGCACGTCGTCGACTGGTACGCCCCGATCAACATCGACGCCTCACCGACCGACGACCGAGTCGCCGTCATGGGTTATGTCAACGGCGAGGCACGGACGGGGGTCTTCACCGCTGACGGTCACCGGGAGCTGCTGGTCGACGCTGACGCGATGGGCGGCGCCCCGCGGCAGGTCGCGTTCAGCGCGGACGGTAAGCGCTTGCTGTTCGTGGTGGCCAACTCCGTGGCCGGTGGCTGGGAGGGCAGCCTCCGCGAGGTCGAGCTGGAAGGTGGCACGGCTCGGACGGTCGCATCGGCGGTGGACAACTCGGCTGACCCCGACGTCTTCATCGACGGGGACTTCACCGACGACGCGTCGGCGGTCGTCGTGTGGATGGGGGAGACTGGCGGCCGCGCCACGCTCGTGGACCTGCGCGACGGGTCCCGGACCAGACTCAAGCTCGACCGCCGTCCCGTCGACAGCCTCCGGTTCGTGGCGCTCCCGACGGGCGTCGCCCAACTGTGGGCAGATGGCACTGTCACGGTGTACGACCGCAGCGGCCACCAGGTGCAGGGCCTCGACGTCCACCAGGACCCGGTACTGGACGTGCTGATGTCCCGCGACCACAGCCGGGCGGCGACGACCAGTGCGGACGGCACCGCGGTGCTGTGGGACGTGGACACCGCCACCGGACAGTGGGTGCACCGAGAGACCCTCACCGGCCACGACGGTGCCGTCACCGGTGCCGAGCTCGACCCCTCCGGTCGACGTCTGTTCACCGGGTCTCAGGACCAGTCGGTGATCACGTGGGACGTCACCCGGGAGACCGGTATCGGCTCCTCCTATCCCGGGCTGGGTGACCGCTGGATCTCCAACCGGCCGGAGCTGGTCAACCCTGGCCTGCTGGTGGCGCCGACCCGGCCGGTGTCACGCTCGGGCGACGGGGACACCAACCCGGCCCGGGACACGGTCAGCGTGGCAGCAACATTCCTCGACCCCACCACGGGTGACGTGGTCGACCAGGTCACCGTCGGGGACACCATCGGCGGTTCCTTGTTCGGCTCTTCGGTGGCGGTCAGCCCCGACCGGCGGATGGTGGCGGTGACCTCCGGCTTCGCCACGACGGTGCTGGACACCCGCACTCGCGAGGTGCTCGGCCGGGTGGCCCTGCCCCCGACCGGGGGGCCTGGGCCGTTCGGGGAGCCGCTGGCTCACGAGCTGGTGTCGGGTGCGGGATGGACACCCGACGGGATGTTGCTCCTCGGCACGGAAGGCAGGCTTGACGACGAGC
>JACCVL010000051.1 GCA_013698185.1 Nocardioidaceae bacterium | reverse complement strand
ATCTCGTACCCGATCATCCGCGACATGGACACGTTCTGCTACGAGCGGCAGCACGGGGCCGACATGGAGGTGGGCTCGTACGCCCACCGGGCGATCCTGCACGAGCCCGAGGACATCCCGTCGAACGAGCAGGCGGCGCTGTCGCCCACCGAGATGCCGTTCACCTCCGACGACTTCGACCCGCAGCTGGAGCAGGCCTTCGAGCTGATGCCCGACGCGCTGGGCGCCGACGGGGCCGAGATCCGCTACGCGATCAACGGGCTGCTGTCCCTCACCCCCGACGGTGCCCCGATCCTGGGCGAGACGCCCGAGGTCAAGGGGCTGTGGTCGGCCGCGGCGGTCTGGGTGAAGGAGGGCCCCGGGGTGGGCCGGCTGCTGGCGGAGTGGATGACCGACGGCACCCCCACCATCGACCTCAGCCACTCCGACATCGCGCGCTTCTACCCCCACCAGCGCACCCGGGCGCACGTCCGCGCGCGCACCAGCGAGGCGTTCAACAAGACCTACGGCATCGTGCACCCCGGCGAGCAGTGGTCCAGCGACCGCAACAAGCGGCTGGCGCCGATGCACGCGAGCCAGCGGCAGCTGGGTGCGGTCTTCGTCGAGGCGGTCGGCTGGGAGCGGCCGATGTGGTACGCCAGCAACGAGTCGCTGCTCGGTGACTACGGCGACGCAGTGCTGCCCCGCGAGCACGAGTGGGACGCGCGGTGGTGGTCGCCGATCATCAACGCCGAGCACCTGGCCCTGCGCGAGCGTGCCGGTGTCATCGACCTGTCGGCGTTCGCCATCTTCGACATCGTCGGCCACGGAGCGGCTCGGGCGGTGCAGCACACGGTCGTCGCGCAGACCGACGTCGCACCCGGCCGCGTCGTCTACACCCCGGTGCTCGATCCGCGCGGCGGCTTCCGGTCCGACCTCACGATCATGCGGCTGGCGCACGACCACTACCGCGTCGTCACCGGCGGGGCGCACGGCATGGCGGACCGCAAGTGGTTCGCCGACGCCATGCCGGCCGACGGCAGCGCGCACGTCGTCGACCTGACCTCGGCGTACACGACGATCGGCCTGTGGGGCCCGCGAGCCCGCGACATCCTGGGCGAGATCTCGTCGGGCGACGTCAGCCACGACGGCTTCGGCTTCGGTCGCTGCCGGGAGGTCGAGGTCGACACCGTGTCGGTGCTGGCCTCCCGGATCTCCTACGTGGGCGAGCTCGGCTGGGAGCTCTACGTGCCGATGGAGCAGGGCGCCCGGTTGTGGGACCTGGTGCTGTCCGCGGGCCGCCCGCACGGGGCGGTGCCGGTGGGCATCGGCGTCTACGCCACCACCGGACGGCTGGAGAAGGGCTACCGCGCCTTCGGCGCCGAGCTCGACGCCGAGCGCACCATCCCCGAGGCCGGCATGATGCGGCCCCGCGTGAAGGATGCCGACTTCACCGGGCGGGAGGCCTACCTCAAGCAGCGTGCCGCCGACCCCGCCGCCGTGCTGTGCTCGCTGAGCGTCGAGGACCACACCTCGGCGACTGGCACGAAGCGATTCATGCTTGGCGGCGAGCCGATCACGACCCGTGAGGGGGAGCCGCTTGTCGACGGGCACGGCCACCGGGCGTACGTCACCTCGGCGGGCTCGGCGCCCTCACTCGGCAGGCACCTGCTGATGGCTTACCTGCCGCCGGACCGAGCCGTGGTGGGCGCCCAGCTGGCGGTGAGCTACATGGAGGAGCGCTATCCGGTGACGGTGGCGGCGGCCGACGCCACAGCGCTGTTCGACCCGGCCAACGACCGGATCAGGGGGCAGTGATGACCGACGTGCTGGTGTGCATCAAGCGGGTCCCGGGTGCCTCGGGCGAGGTGCTGCTGTCCGACGACGATCAGCACGTCGACGCCCGGCACGTGGGCTGGACGCTCAGCGCGCACGAGGAGTGCGCGGTCGAGCTGGCCACCCAGGTGGCCGGCGCCACCGGTGGCACCGCCACCGCCGTGACGGTCGGGTCGTCCGACGCGGTCGAGCAGCTCCGCGACGCGCTCGCGGTCGGTTGCGGACGGGCGGTGCTGGTCGAGGCCGACACCGAGCGGTTCGGCCCGGCCGACGTTGCTGCGGCCATCGCCGAGGTCGTGCGCACCCACGACGCGGCGGGCACGACGTACGGACTGGTGCTGCTCGGCAACGACGCCGCCGACACCGGGGACTTCCAAGTGCCGGTCCGGCTGGCGTACGCGCTCGAGCGGCCAGTCGTCACCGGCATCTCCACCTGCGAGGTCGACGGCGAGACGGTCGTGGCGCAGGGGGACGGCCCCGACGGTCCGGAGGTCTTCGAGCTCCCCATGCCGGCGGTGGTGGCAGTCATGGAGGGTGGGGTCGCCCCGCGCTACCCGTCGGTTATCGGGCGGATGAAGGCCAAGAAGGTGGCGATCGAGACCCTGACGCCCAGCGTCGAGCCGGTCGGCTCGGGCCGGGTGCGGCTCACGCTGCCGCCGGAGCAACCGAGCGCGGTGCAGGTCCTCGGGCACGGACCGGAGGCAGCCGCCGCGGTGGTCGACCTGCTGGAGGACTTGGGGATGGTGTCGCGATGATCGCCGTACTGGTCGAGACCGACGACGACGGCGTCACGGTGGTGTCGCAGGAGGCGCTGACGTTCGGACGCGAGCTGGCTGTGCGCGGCGGCGGGCTGCCCGTGCATGCGGTCGTCGTCGGACGGCCGGGAGCAGACCTCGCCCCCGCCGTGCTCAGCCAGCTGGGCGAGCAGGGGGTGGACCGCGTGCACCATGTCGTCCACGACCGGCTGAGCGCCTACTCGGCGGCTGCCTGGGCCGCGGGGCTGGTCGACGTCGTGCAGTCGGCCGGTGCGCGCGCCGTACTGGCTGCCGGTACGCCGCGCGGCAACGAGGTGCTGGCGCATGCCGCCACCCGCCTGGACGTCGCCATGGCCGCGAACGTCGTGGGTGTCGACGGCGTCGACCCGCTGAGCGTGACCCGGCAGGTGGTCGGCGGTGCCGTGCTGGAGCAGATGCGGCTCGACGGCGCCGTGGGGGTGCTGTCTGTCGCCGGACACGCCTGCGAGCCGGTCGCCGCCGAGCAGGCGACCGCACCCGAGGTCGCGGCCAGCACGCCCGCTCTGACCGACGCCGACCTGGTGGCCCGCGTCGTGCGGACGGGGCAGAAGGTGCCCGACGCTTCTGGGGCGCTCACCTCTGCGCGGGTAGTGGTCGGTGCGGGCCGGGGCGCCGGCAGTGCCGACGGCTTCAAGGGGGTCGTGCAGCTCAGCGAGCTGCTCGGTGGCGCGGTCGGGGTGTCGCGGGTCGTGACGAGCCTCGGCTGGCGGCCACACCACGAGCAGGTGGGTCAGACCGGCAGCCGGATCTCGCCCGACCTCTACATCGCGTGCGGGATCAGCGGTGCGATCCAGCACTGGGCCGGGTGCTCGAGCGCGAAGACGATCCTCGCGATCAACACCGACGCGGACGCGCCGATGGTCACTCGGGCGCACTATGCCGTGATCGGTGACCTGCACGAGGTGGTGCCGGCTATCAGCGAGGAGATCCAGCGCCGCCGCGGCTGACGCCTCCAGCCGCTCACCCCACCGCCGGTCCCCGAGCGGTCACCGCCGCACCGCCCTCTAGCCGGGCCACGCGGTGACAACTTTGTCGGGCGGTCGTCAGTGGCGGCTGCGATCGGTGGCCAGCAGGTCGTACCAGGCGCAGTCCTCGAGGGCCCTTTCCTCCTCGCTGGCGCCGACGACCCTGTCCAGTCGGAAGCGGCCGACCTGGCTGAACCCGGCGCGCTCGGCGACCCGCCGGCTGGCGGCGTTGCGCCACGATGCGCCGAGCTGAACCCGGTGCCGGCCGAGCCCACCGTCGGCCGTCGGCCGGAAGGCGTGGGCGAGGGCGAGGTCGACCGCCTCGCCGACCACGCCACGGCCGCGGGCGTCCGGATGGGCCAGGTAGCCCATCTCGGCGCTGCCGGGACACTGCGCGTCGTCGAGCCGGAACAGCCCGATGTCGCCGAGCAGGCGGTCGGTGGCGCGGTCGGCCACGGCCCAGCCGATCCGCTGCCCGAGCGATGCCTGCAGCCGGCACTTGGTGACGAAGGCGCGCGCGTCCTCGGCGGTGTAGGGGTGCGGCATCGACGGCAGCCAGTGCCGGGTGACCGGGTCGCTGCAGGCCTGCACCATGCGCGGCAGGTCCGCATCGATGTGCGGACGCAGCCGCACTGTGGTCCCGTCAAGTATCGGAGTGTCCCACCAGGTCGTACGGGGGCGCCCGTCGTCGCCGGGGCGCAGGCTGCCCAGCCAGGCGTCGCGCAGCTCACCGCGCTGCGGTGCGTACGCCGGTACCTCGCCGTGGAAGGTGAACCCGCACGCCCAGGCGACCCGCCACGAGCCGAGGTTGCCGACATAGGTCTCCCAGTGCACGACCGGCATGGCGATCACGTCGAAGCTCCAGCGGGTCGCCAGGCGCAGCGCTCGGGCCATCACCCCGCGGCCGCGGGCCCACGGATGCAGCATGAAGCCGACGTCGGGCCGGGTGCCGGCGCGGATGTCGATGTGGCCAGCGAACCGCACCACGCCGTCGTCGTCGGGTGCCTCGATCGCCCACCCGTAGGCGGTCTGGTCGCGCCAGCCCGCCGGCGTCATCTCGGTGATGAACTGCTCGGCATCCAGGGTGGTGTACGGATCCGGGACCGTGGTCCAGCGCCGGCTTTCGGCGTCGCGGGTCATCCGGGTGACCTCGTCGACGTCGTCGATGCGACGTGCCCGCAAGGTGACCAGATCGTCAGTCAGCACCGGCACGTCGACAGCGGGGGGCATGGCCCAATCCTCACCTCCGGTGCGTACGGGCGGCAACGGCTTTGTGTGCGCGAGGCGGCCGGGGCCTGGCCGCGGCCACGTAAACGTGGCCCAGCGACCCTTTACGGGGGGTGCGCGCCACGTAAAGGGCTCCTGGGCCACGTAAACGTGGCGCAGGTCAGTGGCGCAGGTGAGGCCCGCGGGGGCGGGCGGCCGAGCCGCGGTCGGTCGATCGTCGGCCCGTGCCGCGCCAACGGTGGGACAGGGTCTGGCGCGCAGACCTGTACCTGGCCACAATCGGCGGAAACCAGTCGGCAACATCGGAGGCGGC
>JACCVL010000049.1 GCA_013698185.1 Nocardioidaceae bacterium | reverse complement strand
TCGAAGGCACCGGCGAGATCCGGCTGCGCCATCTGGTCAAGGAGAGCCTGCGGATGCGGCCCAGCCGGATCGTGGTCGGCGAGGTGCGGGCCGAAGAGTGCCTCGACCTGCTGCTGGCGCTCAACGCGGGCCTGCCCGGGATGGCAAGCCTGCATGCCAACTCCGCGCGAGAGGCCCTCGTGAAGGCATGCACGCTTCCGCTGCTCGCCGGGGAGAACATCGGGTCGCGCTTCGTCGTCCCCACCGTGGCCGCATCGGTCGACCTGATCGTCCACATCGCGCTGGGCTACGACGGCGTCCGCCGGGTGGAGGAGATCGTCGCCGTGCCCGGCCGGGTCGAGGCCGACGTGATCGAGACCGAGACGATCTTCGAGCGTCAGCGGGGCGCGCTACTGCGCGGCGGTGGACAGCCACCGCACACCGAGCGCTTCGAACGCGTCGGCATCGACATCGGCGCCGTGCTGGCGGAGGGCTGGTGAGATGGGTGCCGTGCTGGGCCTGCTGCTGGGTTGCGGGCTGCTGCTCGTCTGGTCGGCACTGACCAGCCCAGCCCCCGCGACCGGACCGAGACGTAGCGCCACTCCGCTACGCGAGCGGTTGACGGTGATGCTGCGCCGGGCCGGAGCCGACCAGGTCACCCCCGCCGCACTGATCGGGCTCTGCGTCGGTCTGGCTGTGATCGTCGGTCTCGCCGTGTACGTCATCAGCGGGGTCGCGACAGTCGGCGCCGCCTTCGGTGCGTTCGCGGCATACGGGCCGATCGCGCTGTTGCGGGGCCGGGCTCGTCGCGCGCTGCGTGAGCGCGCCGAGGTGTGGCCCGACGTCGTCGATGACCTGGCCTCCGGCGTACGGGCCGGATTGTCACTTCCGGAGGCTCTGACGCGGGTCGGCGAGCGAGGCCCGCTCATGCTGCGCCCCACGTTCGCGAAGTTCGGGACCGGCTACCAGCGCACGGGGCGCTTCGGCGACGCCCTCGACGTCCTCAAGGCCGACCTGGCGGATCCAGTGGGAGACCGGGTCGTCGAAGCGCTGCGGATCGCCCGTGACGTCGGCGGCGGGGACCTCGGGTCGCTGCTGCGCTCGCTGTCCACCTTCCTGCGTGCCGACCTGCGTACCCGCTCGGAGCTGGAGTCGCGCCAGTCGTGGACCGTCAATGCGGCGCGACTAGCAGTGGCCGCGCCCTGGGCGGTGTTGTTGCTGATGTCGTTCCAGCGGGACGTGGTGGGTCGCTACGCCAGTCTCACCGGGGCGGTCGTCCTCATTGGCGGGGCCGGTGTCTGCGTCGTCGCCTACCGGCTGATGGTACGGATCGGACGACTCCCGGTCGAGCAGCGAGTGCTGGCGTGAGTACTGCCGTCGCCGGCGCGCTGGTCGGCGCAGCCGCCGGTCTGGGAATGCTGCTGGCCCTTGTCGGGATGCCGTTTCGGCGGCAACCCCCGCTCGACGACCGGGTGCTGCCCTATCTCGCCGGGCTGTCCACGGCGTCGGGCGCACGGCCCAGTGCCTGGCAGCCACCCGCACGGGGTCGCGTCGCGGTCGTCGTCGCGGTGTTCGGGCCCTGGCTGCGAGCTCTGGCCGACACGCTCGGACGGGTGGTCGGGGGAGGGCTGGAGATCCAGCGGCGGCTGGCGCGCGCTCGCAGCCCGCTGTCGGTCGACGACTTCCGGGTCGAGCAGGTCACCTGGGGGCTGCTCGCGTCGGCTGCGACGGCCGCGGTCGGGGTGCTGGCCGCGCTGCGCGGCACACTGGCCCCGGCGGCTTTGCTGCTGGGCATCCTGGCCGCCTTCGTGGCCGGGGTGGTGCTGCGTGACCAACGACTGTCGGGACTGGTGCGCAGCCGCGAGCGAGCGATGCTGAGTGAGTTCCCGGCCGTGGCCGATCTCCTGGCGCTGGCGGTGGCAGCCGGTGCCGGCCCGGTCTCGGCTCTCGAGCGGGTCACCCGGATCGCCCATGGAGCGCTGGCTGACGAGTTCCGCGGTCTGCTCGGCGACATTGCCGCGGGCATGTCGGTCGTGTCGGCGCTCGACGCGCTGTCGCGGCGTACCGGGGTGCCTGCGGTGGCCCGCTTCACCTCGACGCTGGCCGTCGCCGTCGAACGCGGCACCCCGCTGGTGGATGTCCTGCACGCCCAGGCAACAGACGTGCGGGAGGCCGGTCGCCGCGAGCTGCTGGAGGCCGGCGCACGCAAAGAGGTCCTGATGATGATCCCGGTCGTCTTCCTCGTGCTCCCAGTCACGGTCGTCTTCGCCTTCTTCCCCGGGGTGGTGGGTCTGCAGCTGACCACCCCCTGACGAACCGCCGTCCCCGCACCCCTACCGACCCGGGAGGTCGAGATGACACCGTCCGTACCGCTCCGCCCCGTGCTGCTGCGTCATCGGCCGATCCGGTCCAGCTGGGACTCCTGGCGGGCTCTGCACCGGCGTGACGACCGTGGCGATGTGCCCGGGTGGGTCATGATCACCGTGATGACAGCCGGCCTGGTGGCGATGCTCACCGCGGTCGCCGGCCCGCAGCTCAGCAGCATGCTGCAAGCCGCCTTGTCCAGCGTCGCCGGTTGACGGCGGCTGGCGTCGAGGTTGGCGTGCAGCGCACGAGGCGCAGCGACGAGGGCGCCGCGGTGGTCGACTTCGTGCTCGTCACCGCCCTCGTCGTACCGCTGGTGCTCGGGGTCATGCAGGTCGGACTGGTGCTGCACGTGCGCAACACCCTCACCGCCGCGGCCTCGGAAGGGGCCCGCTGGGCCGCCACCGCGGACCACGGACCCACCGAGGGGGCCGCTCGCACCCGCGAGTCGGTCGCCGAGGTGCTGGCCGGCCGCTACGCACAGCACGTGACCGCCAGCCAGACCGCCGTCGGTGGCTACCCCGGGATCGTCGTCCGGGTCGAGGCCGAGGTGCCGGCTCTGGGCCTGCTCGGGCCGTCGGTGGCTCTCAGCGTCGAGGCTCATGCAGTCGAGGAGCCGGCTGTCGAGGAGCTGGCACCGTGAGACGCGCGCGGTCCGAGCGTGGCAGTGCACTGGTGGAGTTCACCTGGTTGTGCCTGTTGCTGCTGGTGCCGATGGTCTACCTGCTGCTCGCCGCCATGGACGTCCAGCGGGCGTCGTACGCGGCGACCGCGGCCAGCCGCGCCGCCGGGCGGGCCTACGTGCTGGCGCCCGACACGGCGTCCGCCCGGGCC
>JACCVL010000041.1 GCA_013698185.1 Nocardioidaceae bacterium | reverse complement strand
CTCGTCAGGGATGTTCTCCTCGTGGGCGAGATAGGTGATCCACCCGGTGCCGGTGTAGTCGTAGTAGACGTCGATGTCACCGCGAATCAGCGCCTCCCGCGTCGCGGTGCTGCCTTTGATGTTGAGCGCGTTGGTGACGTCGGCCCCGGCGGCCGACAGCGTCTGCAAGGCGAGCTCGCCGAGCACGAACTGCTCATCGAAGTCCTTGGAGCCGACGGTGACGGCGACGCCGTCCAGAAGGCCGGCCTCGACCTTGTCACCGGCCTGGGTGTCCGTCGTGGTCCCGCCCTCGTCGGAGAGCCCGCACGCGGCGAGCACCAGTGGGGCGGCCAGGACCAGGGCCGTGCGGCTGACTGTCGTGCGCTTCATGCAAGCAACTCCTTCGGGTCGTGCTGGCTGGGTGAATACGGATGTGCAGGGGTGGCGTCGTCACCGGATCCCTCGTGGTGTCAGCGCCCGTTGCGCGAGACCGCTGGCCCAGTCGACGAGCAGCGCGAGCACCGCGATGAGCAGCGCGCCGCATACCAGCGACTCCGCCCTGTTCAGCTTGATGCCGGCGAAGACCAACTCCCCGAGCGCGCCCGCGTTCATGTCGGTGCCCAGTGGAATCACCGCGACGGCCAGGATCAGCGCCGTGCGCGTGCCGGCGGCGATGATGGGGATGGCCAGCGGCAGCTCGACGCGCATGAGCACCCCCATCGGCGACATGCCCATTCCGCGGGCCGCGTCCTTGACGCCGACGTCGACCTGCTCGATGCCGACGATCGTGTTGCGCAAGACGGGCAGGATGCTGAATGCAGCGATCATCCCCACGACCGGCCAGAAGCCGAAGACGAACGACCCGATGATCGCCAGCAGGCCCACGATCGGGGCCGCCTGGCCGATATTGCCCAGCGCGAGCACCGGGCTCGCCAGCCAGCGAAACCGCGGCCGGGTGATGAGTACACCGAACGGCACCGCCAGGGCCAGCACGATGACGGTGATCGTCAGCGTCATCACCACGTGCTCGCGCGTCCGCAGTACGAGGTTGTCGATCTCGAGGATGTTGGCCTGGCTGGCGCCGAGGGTCACCTGTGAGAGGTAGTACAGCTCCCCCACCACGACCGCTGTGCACAACAGCGGGATGCCGAGGTCGCGCCAGGTGAGGAGGCTGGGCGCCTGATGCAACTTGGTGTCGCGCCCGTCGGGGTCGGAAAGCAGGTCGACTGCGGCACTCACGCGACCCCTCCCGTCTCGTCACCGCGCCGCGAAAGCTTGCCGTCGGCCTCCTCGCGCAGTGCGCGCACCCGGTCCAGCAGGTCTTCGAGGGTGACGGTGCCGATCAGCTGACCGTCCTTCTCCACCGGCAGCTCGTCACGCCCGTCGGCGATCATGGCGTCCAACACGTCGTGCAGCGTGGAGCGGACCGGCAGCGGCGTCACTCCGTCGTGGGTGGACCGCGACGACTGGTGCAGATCGAGGCTGTCCAGCCGCTCGAGCTGCAGCCGCTTGAGGGTGGCTCCCTGCCCGACGAACCCGGCGACGAAGTCGTCGGCGGGGCTGGTGAGGATCTCCTCGGGTGCAGCGAACTGCGCCACCCGCGAACCCTTGTCGAGGACGGCGATCTTGTCGCCCATCTTGACCGCCTCGTCGAAGTCGTGGGTGACGAAGACGATGGTCTTGCGCAGCTTCTGCTGCAGGTTCAGGAACTCGTCCTGCAAGCGGGTGCGGGTGATCGGGTCGACCGCCCCGAACGGCTCGTCCATCAGCATGATCGGCGGGTCCGCCGCGAGCGCGCGGGCGACCCCCACCCGCTGCTGCTGGCCGCCGGAGAGCTGGCGGGGGAAGCGGTGCGCGAACTCGTGGGGGTCGAGTCCCACCACCGCGAGCATCTCCTCGACCCGCGTGGAGATGCGGCTCTTGTCCCACCCGAGCAGCTTGGGGACCATCGCGACGTTCTGCTCGATGGTCAGGTGCGGGAACAGACCGATCTGCTGGATCACGTAGCCGATCGTGCGACGCAGCTTGACGTCGTTGAGGGACAGCACGTCCTCACCGTCGATGCTGATGGTGCCCGACGTCGGCTCGATCAGCCGGTTGACCATCCGCATCGTGGTGGTCTTGCCGCACCCGGAGGGGCCGACGAGCATCACGATCTCACCGGCGCCGATCTCCAGGTCGATGTTGTCCACGGCAGCGGCATCGGTGCCCGGGTACTTCTTGGTGACCCCCTGCAGGATGATCGGTACACCGCCGGCCTCGGACCCCCCAGAGTTGTCGGCAGAACCGCCGGTGGTCGTCGTGCTGGAAGTCGGGGCTGGATCAGACACGGATCCCCCTCGGGGTCGTGTAGCGGCGGACGAGGACGAAGGCGGCGTCGAGGAGCAAGGCGATCAAGGTGACGAGGATGGTCCCCGCCAGGGCCTGGTTGAGCTTGTTGACGGCTCCGAGGTTCTGCAGTGCGTCGAAGAGCAGCTCACCGAGGCCCGGCACACCCACATAGGCGCCGATGACAACGATGCCGACAATGAGCTGGGCCCCGACCCGGACCCCGGTGAGGATCACCGGCCAGGCCAGCGGCAGCTCGATCTGCCACAACATGCGCAGCCGACCCATCCCGATGCCGCGCGCGGCGTCCAGCGTCGCCTTGTCGACGCTGTTCAGACCGACGATCGTGTTGCGCAGGATCGGCAGCAACCCGTACATAGTCAGTACCGGGAACCCGACCGCCAGACCGGTGCCGAGCAGTGGGACCAGCAGGCCGAACAAGGCGATGCTCGGAATGGTGAAACCGATTGCCAGGGCACCTATCGACAACGTCGACAACGAGGCGCGGCGATAGACGAGCAGGCCGAGCGCGATGCCCACCACGGTGGCGATGAGAAGCGTGTACAGCGACACCAGCAGATGCTTCTGTGTGGCGAAGATCAGATCGTCGCGAAAGAGGGAGACGTACTCGAAGAACGGGAGACCGTCCACACCTACGCTGCCCTTCTGGCTGACGACTCAACCGGGGTCGTGGCGCCGGAGTCCCAGAATCCTGGGACGGTTACGCCAGCACCGGCGATCAGTCTTGCTGCGAAACTCCCAGGTCACCGGGTCGTACGGTGGTGGACAATACGCCACGCCGGGGCCAACGGGGAGTTCCTGACGCTGATTGCACCCATACCGTGACCATGCTGTGACGTTTGTGTCGCCGAGCGGAGATCCGTGGTCCGCCCCTGGGCGTCAGCCCGTCACGGACGGCCTTCGCTCCTCGATCCGCGCCAGGACGCCGTTGACGAACCTCGGTGACTCGTCGGTGGAGAGCTCACGCGCGAGGTTCACCGCCTCGCTGATGGCCACCGCATCCGGCACGTCCTCGACCAGCAGCACCTCGTACGCGCCGATGCGCAACAGGTTGCGGTCGACGGCCGGCATCCGGTCCAGCGACCAGCCGACCGAAAACTCCGCGAGCACCGCGTCGATGCGCTCCTGGTGGGCGACCACCCCGCGGACGAGAATCACGGTGTAGTCGTTGAGCGGCTGTTCTCCTGCTGCCTGCCGGCTCTGGACGTGTTGCTCGAGGGTGCCGTCGAGCGGCAGCCCCCGGAGCTCGGCCTCGAAACACAGGTCGAGAGCGCGCTTGCGTGCCTTCGTCCGCGCACCCATCTGGACCGCCTCGACTCGGCCGTCAACCGCTGACGCGGCCGAGATAGCTGCCGTCGCGGGTGTCGACCTTGATCTTCTCGCCGCTGACGATGAACAGCGGCACCGAGATGTCGAACCCCGTCTCCAGGCGGGCCGGCTTGGTCCCCCCGGTCGAGCGGTCGCCCTGGAGGCCGGGCTCGGTGTACTCGACGGTGAGCTCGACCGAGGCCGGCAGCTCGATGTAGAGCGGCGTGCCGTCGTGCATGGCGACCACCGCGTCCTGGTTGTCGAGCAGGTAGTGCGCGGCGTGGCCCACGACCGCGTCCTCGAGCGGCACCTGGTCGTAGGTCTCGGAGTCCATGAAGACGTAGGACTCGCCGTCGTTGTAGAGGTACAGCATCTGCCGCTTGTCGACGTTCGCGGTTTCGACCTTGACGTCGGCGTTGAAGGTCTTGTCGACGGTCTTGCCCGAGGCGATGCTCTTGAGCTTGGTACGCACGACGGCGCCACCCTTGCCGGGCTTGTGGTGCTGGAACCACACGACGGACCACAGCTGGCCGTCGAGGTTGAGCACCATGCCGTTCTTCAGGTCGTTGGTCGTCGCCATGCAGTGTCTCGCGTCCTTGTCGGTGGTAAGGGCCCGTACGCGTCGGCAGACGCTGGCGTCAGCCGACGACGAGGAGCTCGCGCGGGGCGTCGGTGAGCACCGACGGGCCACCGGGGCCGACCACGAGCGTGTCCTCGATCCGCACCCCACCACGACCCGGCAGGTAGACGCCCGGCTCCATCGTCACGGGGGTGCGATCGTGGAGTCTACCGGGGTGTCGCGGCCCGACGAACGGGTCCTCGTGGATCTGCAGGCCGACGCCGTGCCCGATACCGGTCGTGAAGCGCTCGAGCCAGCCGGCTTCGGCAAGCACCTGACGCGCCACGGCATCGGGGCGGGCGACCGGAGTCCCGGCCACCATCGCCTGCACCCCGGCCCACTGCGCCGCCTGGACCGCGGCATGGATCTCGCGCTGCCAGTCGACCGGCTCGGCGCCGACGACGACCGTACGGGTGCAGTCGGCGTGGTAACCGTCCACCCGTGCCCCGAAGTCGGTCTTCAGCAGGTCACCGACCTCGACGATCCGATCGGTCGGCTGATGGTGCGGGATCGCGCTGTTGGGGCCGCTCGCCACGATGGTGTCGAAGGCGATCCACTCCGCGCCGAGGGCGAGCATACGGGCCTCGAGGTCACGGGCGATCGCCCGCTCAGTGCGGCCGGTGAGCGGACCCGCCCACAGGCCCTGCAGCGCCTGCGTGGACAGCGCACAGGCGCGCGCCAGGCTGTCGACCTCGACATCGTCCTTGACCTCCCGCAGCTGCTCGACGCCACGTTCCAGCGAGACCACCGCGACGCCGACCTCGGCGACCAGCGCGCGATAGGCGTCCACGGTCAGGGCGTGGGTCTCGACCGCGAGGCGCCGCACGCCGACGGCGTGCAGCCACAGATCATGGACGAGCGTGCGCGTCGTGAGTCGGTGCAGGTCGGGGCACTGAGTCGCCGCCTGGTCCCCGTACCGGCCGTCGGTGGCGAACAGGTCGCCGTCCGGCGTCCGGGCGGTGACCAGCAGGGCAGCGTTCGAGCCGGTGAAGCCGGTCAGGTAGCGCACGTTGACCAGGTCGGTGACCAGGGCTGCGTCCACGTCGCGCTCGGCCAGTAACGCCCGCAGCCGGTCGCGGCGGTCGTTGTCGATGGCGGGCACGGCACTCAGCCTAGGTGGGCCGCCTCCGACGCGCCCCGCTCCACGAGTTGTCACCGCGGTAGGGCGTTCTAGCGCGCTGTGGCGGTGACAACTCGGAGCGGCGGGGTGCGGGATCAGCGGCTGACCTCGGCGTACGCCCCCGCGAGCAGGCCGGGGTCAGGCCCGGTGAGCAACCCCGGCCGGGCGAGCCCGTCCAGCACAACGAAACGCAGCTGGTCACCGCGCGTCTTCTTGTCCACCAGCATTCCGTCGAGCAGCTGCGGCCAGACGTCGCCGCGGTAGGAGGTGGGCAAGCCGAGCAGCTCCAGCAGGGCGCGGTGCCGGTCGGTGGTGGCCTCATCGAGGCGACCGGCCAGCCGGGCCAGCTCGGCGACGAACACCATTCCGAGGGCGACCGCGGCGCCGTGCCGGAATGCGTAACGCTCCACCCGCTCCACCGCGTGGCCGAAGGTGTGGCCGTAGTTCAGCACCTCGCGGCCGACGCCACTGCCCACCGCAGTCTCGCGCAGGTCGCCAGCCACGACCGTGGCCTTGACCCCGATGGCGCGCTCGACCAGCTCACGCAGCAGCGACGAGGCCGGGTCACGCGCCTCGTCGGGGTCGGCCTCGATGAGGTCGAGGATGACGGGATCGGCGACGAATCCACACTTGACCACCTCGGCCAGGCCCGACACGAGGTCGTGGCGCGGCAGCGTCTCCAGCACAGCAAGGTCACACAGCACCCCGGCCGGCTCGTGGAACGCGCCCACCAGGTTCTTGCCCTCGGCGGTGTTGATGCCCGTCTTGCCGCCCACCGCGGCGTCGACCATGCCCAGCAGTGTGGTCGGCAGGTGCACCACCCGTACGCCCCGCAGCCAGGTGGCCGCGACGAAGCCGGCCAGATCGGTGGTCGCTCCCCCGCCGACCCCGACGACCGCGTCGCTGCGGGTGAAGCCCGTGCGCCCGAGCACTGCCCAGCAGAACGCCGCCACGTCGGCGGTCTTGGCCTCCTCAGCGTTGGGTACCTGCAGGCAGTGCGCCTCGTATCCGTGCTCGGCGAGGTCGGCGCGCACCGCCTCACCGGTGGCGGTGAGCGCCTCGGGGTGCATGACCGCGACCCGCTGCACGCCGTCGCCCAGCAACCCGGGCAGCCGGCCGAGCAGGCGGTGGCCGACGACGACGTCGTAGGGCTGCGCGGTGGCGACCCGGATGGTCGTCGGCGCTGGGTAGGGCGAGCTCACGACGGCTCCGAGCGGTCGGCCGGCACCTCGAGCACCGCCAGGACCGCGGCGACGACGGTCTCGACGTCGCGGCCGTCCGTGGGCACGACATGGTCGGCAACCTCGAGATACAGCGGTCGGCGCTGGTCCAGCAGCGCCTTGAGCTGGCCGCGGACGTTGCCCATCAGCAGCGGCCGGGAGACACCGAGCCCCACCCTGCGGCCGGACTCGGCCAGCCCGACGTCGAGCAGCACCACCCGGTGCGGGCACAGCGCCTCGCGGGTGGCGGGGTCCAGCACGGCACCGCCACCGAGGGCCAGCACGCCGTCGTGCTCGGCCAACGCCTGCGTCACGGCGACGGCCTCCAGCCCGCGGAAGTACTGCTCCCCGTGGTCGAAGAAGATGTCGGCGACGCTGACGCCGGCGGCAGCCTCGACGTCGGCGTCGGTGTCCCGCACGGTCGTGCCCAGCGCCGCGGCGAGCCGGGTGGCGACGCTGGTCTTCCCGGCGCCGGGCGGGCCGACGAGCACCACGACGGGACTCATCGGGCGCTCATCGCAGCCTCACAGGCCGGCCAGGTACGCGTCATGGTTGCGACGGGTCTCGGTGACCGAGTCGCCACCGAACTTCTCCAGCAACGCGTCGGCGACCACCAGGGCGACCATCGCCTCGGCGACCACCCCCGCGGCGGGGACGGCGCACACGTCGGAGCGCTGGTTGTTGGCGGTGGCGGCCTCGCCGGTCGCGACGTCGACGGTGCGCAGCGCGCGCGGCACCGTCGAGATGGGCTTCATCGCGGCACGCACACGCAGCACCTCACCGGTCGACATCCCGCCCTCGGTGCCACCGGAGTGGCCCGACAGCCGACGCACGCCGCCGGCCTCACCGGGCTCCATCTCGTCGTGCGCGGCCGAGCCGCGGCTGCGGGCCAGCGCGAAGCCGTCGCCGACCTCGACGCCCTTGATGGCCTGGATGCCCATCAGGGCCCCAGCCAGCCGGCTGTCCAGGCGGCGGTCGCCGTGGACGTGGCTGCCCAGGCCGGGCGGCAGACCGTGGACGACGACCTCGACCACGCCACCGAGGGTGTCGCCGTCCTTGCGGGCGGCATCAATCTCGGTCAGCATCGCCGTCGCGGTGTCGGGGTCGGCGCAGCGCACCGGGTCGGCGTCGATGCGGGCCAGGTCGTCCGGGCCGGGCACGGTGCCGGCGGGGACCTCGACGGTGCCGATGCTCACGACGTGGCTGAGCACCCGTGCCCCGCACACGGCGTCGAGCAGGCTTGTCGCCACCGCCCCGAGGGCGACCCTAGCGGCGGTCTCGCGCGCGCTCGCCCGCTCCAGCACCGGCCGGGCATCGTCGAAGCCGTACTTCTGCATGCCGACCCAGTCGGCGTGGCCCGGTCTCGGCCGCGTCAGCGGTGCGTTGCGGGCCAGCCCCGCCAAGGTGTCGGGGTCCACGGGGTCGGCGGCCATCACCTGCTCCCACTTCGGCCACTCGCTGTTGCCGATGCGCATCGCGACCGGGCCGCCGAGGGTCCGGCCGTGACGGACGCCGCCGAGCAGGTCGAGCTGGTCGGCTTCGAAGCTCATCCGCGCACCGCGGCCGTGTCCGAGTCGCCGGCGGGCCAGCGCGGCCGCCACCTGGTCGGTGGTCACGCAGATGCCGGCGGGGGCGCCCTCGAGCACTGCCACGAGCGCCGGGCCGTGCGACTCCCCGGCTGTCAGCCAACGCAGCATGGACACCAGTCTGTCACGCGGAGCGTGGCGGCCCAGACGGTGACCCAGCCGGTGACCCAGCCGGTGCTCAGCGCCACCAGGACAGGTCGCCGCCGGCGTACAGGACGCCGAGGAACGCTCCCACCAGCATGAACGGGCCGAACGGGTAGCCCTTGCGGTCCACGATCTTGGCCAGGGACAATAACCCGCCGACCACCGCGCCGAGACCAAAAGCTGCGTAGGTCCCGACGACGACCGCCTCGGACCCCAGCCAGCCCAGCGCCATGCCGAGGACGCCGGACAGCCGCACGTCGCCGTACCCGAGCCCCCGCGGATGCACGAACCACAGCACGAAGTAGATCGCGAAGACGATCACCCAGCCGAGGCCCGCCCGCGTCAGCGCCTCGCGGCCGCCGTCGTACCAGCTGACCGCGGCGGCGGCGGCGAGCAGGACACCGACAACAACGTAGGCGGGGGCGACAAGCCGGGCAGGAAGCAGCTGGGTGCGCCAGTCGACGTAGCCGAGTGCGACCCCGAGCACCGCGAGGAACACCCAGACCGGCAGGTCCGGCACCCAGCCACGGCTGCTGCCCATCGCCGCGGCCAGCGCGCCCGCGACCCCCGCACACCACCACCGCAGGCGCGGGCGGGCGGCGAGGTCGGCGTAGGAGATCTTGGCCGCGACCGCCGGCAGCGGCGCCGGGCTGGGCTCGGGCAGCCGAGCGATCAACGTCGGCACGAGGAGCCCGCCTGCGAACGCCGTCACCGCAGCGGCGACGCCGGCTGACAGCGCCTCGAGATCCATCCGGCGCACAGTAGCCACCCGCGCCGACACGCCGTCAGGGCGACGACGCCAGGCTCGCACGGGCAGCGGCCCGCAACAGCGAGACCGGCACCGCGCGACCGGTCATCAGCTGCACCTGGGCGACGGCCTGGTGCACGAGCAGGTCGATGCCGGTGACGGTACGGGCGCCGCCGAGGCCGGCGCGTACGAGCAGCGGCGACGGCCAGGGTGCATAGCTGACGTCGGCGACGACGGGCGGCGAATGGGTGCGGGCATCACCCCAGGCCGCGTCCGGCACC
>JACCVL010000009.1 GCA_013698185.1 Nocardioidaceae bacterium | reverse complement strand
GTCGGTCCAAGGGCCTCTCCACGACTGAACCGCATACCAGCACGGACGCAACCGCATGATGGCGTCGCGCAAGAGACCGAGCCAGCGCAAAGTGCGACCGATTCGGAGGATCGCCGCAAATGTGGCTAGCCCAGCGAGCTGAGATGCCCCGTAAGACGCCCCCACGGCCCGGCGAGGCAATGCGCCGCGACCTGCTGGACCGTTTCGACCTCGAACCGCACGAGCTTGTGCTGCTCGACTCCGCGTGCCGTACGGCCGACGTGATCGCCGACCTACAGGCTGTGGTGGACCGCGACGGGCCGATGGTTGACGGGAAGCCGAACCCGGCGGCTGTCGAGGCCCGGATGCAACGGTTGACGCTGGGCCGGCTGTTGGCCGGGCTGCGAATCCCTGTTGAGGACGACCGTTCGCACCAGCCGCACCGCGGCCCGCGCGGCTGGTACGGCCCGCGGGCTGTGTCGTGAGGCGCCGCCAACGGAACGCACCCGCCGAGCTGCCGGTGCGGTTCCAGTTGTTTGACGTCGCGGCGTGGATCGACCACACCGACCGGCCCGACGATGCCGAGCGTTTGGCGCGGGAGCGGTGGAACGAGGCGCGGCTGGCGTGGGGCCGCGCTAACGGGTGGACCCCGCTGGAGGTGCTGCGTCACGGCCTCAACGCCCGTCGTGTCGCCGATGGTCTCTTCGAGCCGATCGACCATGAGCGGCAGGTGCGGCCGTGGACCGCCGAGCCGCGGTGAACACGAGTGCCGCCCGCTACCTGCACGGCGGGGTCGTGATCGTGCCTGCCGAGGTGGCGGCCTGGTTGCTCGCGAACGGTGATCTGAATCGGCTCAGGGTCGCCACTCGCGGCGCGGATCCCAGGCGTGATGCCGTGCTCATGGCCCTGGCCATGGCCGCCCACCAGCACATGACCGTGACTTCCGGTGACGGATGCCGTTCAGCGATGGAGCCGGAAGCTGCCGCACCCTTGGAGTGGATGAGCACCACCCAGGCCGCCGACCAGCTCGGCGTCACCGATCGGGCAGTGCGACTTGCCTGCCAGCTCGGCCGGCTCGCCGCCCGCCAGGTCGGTGGCCGGTGGCAGGTCAGCAGGGCGGTGCTCGACGAGTACCAGCGAGGGAAGGGCGGAACATGACGACAGAGCGAGGGCGCCTCCTGGCGCTGAGCCGCGTCATCGAGCACCAGCGTGTCGGAGGCTATGACCTCCCCGGTGACGTCCTCGAGGCACATAGCGCGTACCAGCGCGCCCAGGCGATCCCGGTCCCCGAACGGCCGGCTCTCCGCCACCCCGACACCGCGGCCACCGCGCTGGTCGACCAGCTGGCCAGCGGGCAGGACGTCGACCTGCTGGCCACCGCCGGCGACATCACCGCCGCACAGGACGAGGCTCGACGAGTGGACGTGGCTCAGCAGCTGTATGCGCTGGTGGTCGAGCGTGTCGGCGAGCGGACCAGCATGGTCGCGATCGGCGCCGCGGATCAAATCATCACCGAGTCGCTGCGCCCGGCGTACACCCAGGTGCTCGACGACGCACACGGTCACGCTGCCAAGCTCGGTGGCGCCAGTCTCGACGGACCCGGATGGGACGCACCGGCGAAGGTCCGCACCGCGAGGCGTGAGCTGGCCGAGCTGGCCGACCGGCTGCGCGCCATCCGCACCGCAAGACTGGACGTCATCACGTTGGCCGAGCAGACACCCGAGCACGACACCGGGCACAACTTCGCGCTGCTCCGCCGACCGCAGGCACTCGCGCCCGGCTGGTCGCCGGGCCCTCGACCGATGCCACGCCCTGACGTGCCGGCCGACCCGGTGAGCATGCTGGTGTGGCTGGTCACTGTCGCCGAGCCGGCGGATCCCTGGCTGCCGAGCACGGCCGAGCAAGATGCTGCCTGGTTCGACGTGTTCGGGCAGGCCCAGCAGGCCCGGCGGGCCGCCGCCGTCAGCGCCCGCGCGAACGCCGGGGCGTCAGTGTGACCAGCAGCAGCATGAGCGAGGCCATTCACGCCGCTCTCGC
>JACCVL010000295.1 GCA_013698185.1 Nocardioidaceae bacterium | reverse complement strand
GCCGAGGAATGGACGGTGGCGTTCTGCGGGTTCGCGCCCGGCTTCGGCTACCTGACGTCGCAGGCGTGGCAGGTGGACATGCCGCGCAGACCCTCCCCGCGCACCAACGTGCCGCCGGGATCGGTAGCGCTCGCCGCGCAGTTCAGCGGGGTCTACCCGCGGGAATCGCCAGGGGGGTGGCAGCTGATCGGCAGGACCGAACTCGGTGTGTTCGACCTGTCGCGCGACCCCGCAGCCCTGCTCCGCCCGGGGATCCGGGTGCGCTTCGTCGACGTCGGCCGCGCATGACACCCTCGGTCACGGTGCTCGCCGTTGGGGCTCTGACCACCGTGCAGGACGCGGGCCGCCCCGGTCAGGGGGCGCTCGGCATCGGCCGCTCCGGTGCGTGTGACCGCACGTCGTACCGGCTGGCCAACCGTCTCGTTGGCAACGCCGTCGGCGCCGCTGTCCTCGAGGTCACCCTCGGCGGGCTACGGCTGCGGGCGAACGACGACGTGCTGGTCGTCACCACCGGTGCTCGCTGCGCGGGCACCTCGCCGCACAACGCGCCGGGCGTGCTGCGCGCCGGCGACGAGCTGCGCCTCGGCACTCCCGCCAGCGGGCTGCGCACCTATGTCGCGGTGCGCGGCGGCCTCGCCGTGGAGCCGGTGCTGGGATCACGGTCGACGGACGTGCTGGCCGGCCTCGGGCCGGACATCGTGTCCGACGGTGACCGGCTCAGCATCGGAGCGCCCGAGCTCCCCCTGCCTGGCGTCGACGTCGCCCCGGTGGCCGACCCCGAGGCCGGTGACGTCAGCGTGCGGGTGGTTGCCGGCCCCCGGCGGGACTGGTTCACCGACCAGGCGTGGGCCGCGCTGGTGAGCCAGCCGTACGCGGTCAGCAGCGACAGCAACCGGGTGGGTCTGCGGCTGGACGGCGACCCACTCGAACGCACCCGTACCGAGGAGCTGCCGAGTGAGGGCATGGTGCGCGGCGCTCTGCAGATCCCGCCGTCAGGCACGCCGGTGCTCTTCCTTGCCGACCACCCCGTCACCGGCGGCTACCCGGTGCTGGCCTACGTCGTGGACGACGACGTCGACCGGTGCGCCCAGCTTCGCCCCGGCCAACTGCTCCGGCTGCGTTCCCCGGCGAGTGCTCGTCGGGGGTGAGCACACAAACAGGCCCCTCTGACCGGCGCTTCCGCAGGTCAGAGGGGCCTCTTCGAGGTAGCCCCGACGGGATTCGAACCCGCGCTACCGCCTTGAGAGGGCGGCGTGCTAGGCCGCTACACAACGGGGCCTTGCGGACGAAGCCGTGAGCTTATCGGCGCTGCCGACGCACTCCAAATCACCGCGTCCATCGCTGGGGTACTAGGACTCGAACCTAGACTAACTGGACCAGAACCAGTCGGGCTGCCAATTACCCCATACCCCAAGGGCGGCCCGCTGCGAGGTGTCCGCCCGCAGTCGCTGAGCCGGTCGCAGACTCTACCCGACGGGCGACCGATGGCTGCACCACCCTCAGGCCAGCGCCCGCCCCAGCCGGGCGAGGGTCCGGTCCCTTCCGAGGAGGTCCAGGGACTCGAACAGCGGGGGTGACACGCGGCTCCCGGTGATCGCCACCCGTACGGGGCCGAATGCATGTCGCGGCTTGAGGCCGAGCCCGTCGACCAGGGCAGCCCGCAGCGCCGCCTCGATGGCGGCGGTGTGCCAGCGGTCGAGGGTGCTGAGCGCCTGCCGGGCTGCGGCGACAACCTCCAGGCCGGCGCCGGGGCTGGGGGCAAGGTGCTTGGCCGCATCGTCGGCGTCGACGGTGAACTGGTCCTCGGCCACGAACAGGAAACCGAGCAGGTCGACCGCCTCTCCAAGCGTGGTCATGCGCTCCTGGACCAGCGGGGTCGCCGCCACCAGCAGCTCGCGCTGCTCGGCGGTCGGCTCGGATGCGACCAGCCCGGCCGCCACCAGGTGCGGCACGATGCGCTGGGCCACCTCGCCGACCGGCAGCCGTCGCAGCCACACCCCGTTGATGGCCTCGCACTTCTTCAGGTCGAAGCGGGCGGGGTTCGGGTTGACCCGGGCCACGTCGAAGGCCGCGGCCATCTCGGCCAGGTCGAAGATCTCCTGGTCGTCACCGAGCGACCAGCCCAGCAGCGCCAGATAGTTGAGCAGTCCCTCGGGCAGGAAGCCACGCTGGCGGTAGAGGTCGAGCGAGGACTCCGGGTCGCGCTTGGACAGCTTGCGGTTGCCCTCGCCCATCACCAGCGGCAGGTGTCCGTAGACCGGCATCGGCCCGGTGACCACCCCGAGCTCGCGCAGTGCCTCGTGAAGGGCGATCTGCCGCGGGGTCGACGACAGCAGGTCCTCGCCGCGCAGCACGTGGGTGATACCCATCAGGGCGTCGTCGACCGGGTTGACCAAGGTGTAGAGCGGCTGGCCGTTGGCGCGCACCAGCACGTAGTCGGGCACCTGGCCGGCGTCGAAGCTCACCTGGCCACGGACCAGGTCGTCGACGGCGATGGTGCGGCCGGGCATCCGCATCCGCAGCACCGGCTGGCGGCCCTCGCCGCGGTAGGCCGCCACCTGCTCGGCGGTCAAGGCGCGACATTGCCCGTCGTAGCCCGACATCCGGCCCTGCGCACGGGCCCGCTCCCGGCGCTCCTCGAGCTCGGCCTGCGAGCAGTAGCAGTGGTAGGCGTGCCCACCGGCGAGCAGCCGCTCGGCGACATCGGCGTAGATGTCTCGCCGCAACGACTGCCGGTACGGCCCGTGCGGCCCGCCCACCTCGGGACCCTCGTCCCAGCTGAGCCCGAGCCAGCGCATCGCCGCGAGCATCGCCTCATAGGACGCCTCGGAGTCGCGGGCGATGTCGGTGTCCTCGATGCGGAAGACGAACGTGCCGCCGTGGTGGCGGGCAAAGGCCCAGTTGAACAGGGCTGCCCGCACCACCCCGACGTGCGGGTTGCCGGTCGGCGACGGGCAGAAGCGGACCCGGACCCCGCTGCTCATGCTGCCAGCACGGGGTTGGTCAGCGTGCCGATACCCTCGACGCTCACCGAGACCTCGTCGCCGGGCACCATCCGCCCGACGCCGGCGGGGGTGCCGGTGAGGATCACGTCACCCGGCAGCAGGGTCATCACGCTCGACACATGGGCCACCAGCGTCGGCACGTCGAAGATGAGCTGACTGGTCCGGCCGTCCTGCCGCAGCTCGTCGCGACCCCGCAGCGACGTGGTCACCCGCAGGTCCGACACGTCGAGGTCGGTCTCGATCCACGGGCCAAGCGGGCAGAAGGTGTCGTAGCCCTTGGCCCGGGTCCACTGGTCGTCGCTGCGCTGCAGGTCGCGTGCGGTGACGTCGTTGGCGACGGTGTAGCCCACGATGACGTCAGCCGCCTGGTCGGGCGGCACGTCGCGGCAGATCCGCCCGATGACGACTGCCAGCTCGGCCTCCCACTGCAGGTCGCCGGTGGTGGCCGGGTGCACGATCGGGTCGCCGGGGCCCACCACGCTGGTGTTGGGCTTGAGGAACATCAACGGCTCGGTAGGCAAATCGTGACCCAGCTCGGCGGCGTGGTCGGCGTAGTTGCGGCCGATCCCGACCACCTTGCTGCGGGGGATGAGCGGGGCGAGCAGGCGGACGTCGTCCAGTGACAGGCTCTGCCCGCTCAGCTCGATCCCGGCATACAGCGGGTCGCCGGTGAGCACGGCGAGCACGGACCGCCCGTCTCGCTCCCCGATGACGCCGAAGCGGGGCTGGTCGTCGTCGCTGGTGAACCTCGCAATACGCACGGCGCCGAGCCTAGTGCCGCCGCTGGCGCGGTTGTGGCTCGGCCAGCGCGGCTGACGCCTAGCATCGGTGTCATGCCGAGACCCCGCCTACTCGTTGTGTTGGCCGTCGCCACAACGGTTGCGCTCGCGGGCTGCGGCGGGTCGGACCGGTCTACCGGTCCGCCCAAGCGGGGTGGCAGCACGACGGGGAGCACGACCACGATCAACGGGAACGACGCGTTGAGGTGGGGTGCTGGGGACTACGGCGTGGTCCTTGCTCACGGAGCCGCGTACGACGCGGCCAGCTGGGAACAGCAGGCCACCGTGATCGCCGACCAGGACGCCACCGTGATCGCGGTCGAAGACATCAGCCCCGGCGCGATCGAGGACGCGGTGGGCTACTTGCAAGACGACGGGATCAGTGACGTCGCCCTCGTCGGGGGCAGTGCCGGGGCCGACGGGATCCTCGACCTCGCCAGCGAGCAGCCGGACCTGCCCGACCAGTTGATCTTGCTGTCGCCGAACGGGACGGTCGAGGGGCTCGGTGATCAGCCCAAGCTGTTCATCGCCAGCGAGGACGAGTCGGTCGCCGACGTGTCCAGCGACCTGGCCGAGACGGCCCCCGGCGACCAGAACGAGGCGAAGCTCCTGCCGGGCTCGGCACACGCCCAGGGCATCCTCAGCAGCGACCAGGCGAAGCCAGCACTCGACGCGATACTCGAACGGCTGAAGCGGTTCGCAAAACCCTGACCGAGCCCGCCAGGGCGGCGGACGCAGCTGCAGCAAGCGGGCAGGCACTCCTCCCCCCGACACATCTTCCGACAAACAAGTGGCCGGGTCGGCCACGACGTCGGAGCGTCCGGGCGTGGCCAGGCTCGGGGGGACCGCGTCAGCGCTGCGTCAGATCAACGAGCGCGGTGAGGGTGCGCCAGTTGCGTGCCGTGCCGTCCACCCCGCCCAGCCGCCTGGTCAGCCAGGCGCCCTGCACCTTGCTGGTGTGCACCGCGTCGACGTAGTCGACGACGACGTCGGCGCCCCGGACGGCCACCTGCTCCGGCAGTCCTGCCACCTCCGCCAGCAGCGCCTCGACGTCTGCCGGCGCCGGGGTGCCGAACAGGTGCGTCACCTGGACCACCTTCGGACGAGCAGCCACCGCCGCCGGGAACGGGTTCCACTCCAGCACGGCCGCCAACTCGGCCGGGGTTCGCACCACGACCGGTACGTTGATGCCGAACCGGGCCGCGACCACCTCGCTGACGAGGGCTGCGACCCGCTCCGGTCTTCGGTGCCGAGACGAGGTGACGACGTTGCCGCTCTGCACGTATGTCTGCACGTCGGTGAAGCCGGCCTCGGTCAGTGCCTCCCGAAGGAGCGGCATCGCCACCTTGTTGCGCGCTCCGAGGTTGATGCCACGCAGCAGCGAGACCCACACCGCCATCAGGCGTGACCGCTCACGTCACTCCGGAGCTGCGCAGGCCGTAGGTCACCGCGTCGCGCAGCGCCTCCCAGGACGCCTCGACGATGTTGTGCCCGACCCCGACCGTCACCCACGAGTCAGTGCCGTCGGTGGTCTCGATGAGGACCCGGATCACCGCGTCGGTGCCGTGACCCTGGTCGAGGATGCGGACCCGGTAGTCGATCAACTGAAAGCCGGCGACCTGCGGATAGGCCCGCCCGATCGCCTGCCGCAACGCGTGGTCGAGGGCGTTGACGGGGCCGTTGCCCTCACCGGTGACGACGAAGCGTTCCCCGGCGGCGTACAGCTTGACCGTCGCCTCCGACAGCGCCTCGGCATTGGCCATGGCGGCCGACTCGGTGATGACCCGCCAGGACTCGACCGAGAAGTACGAGGGGCGTCGGCCCTCGACCTCCTCCACCAGCAGCAGCTCGAAGGAGGCGTCGGCGGCCTCGAAGGTGTAACCGTCCTGCTCCATCGACTTGACTCGCTTGGTGATGCGGCTGACCAGCTCGCGGTCCTCGGCGAGGTCGAAGCCGAGCTCGCGACCCTTGAGCTCGATGCTCGCCCGACCGGCCAGCTCCGAGACCAGCATCCGCATGTCGTTGCCGACGTCCACGGGGTCAGCATGCTGGTAGAGGTCGGGGTCGATCTTGACCGCGCTGGCGTGCAGCCCCGCCTTGTGGGCGAAGGCCGACACCCCGACGTACGGCTGTCTCGACGACGGCGGCACGTTGGTGACCTCGGCCACGGCGTGGGCGATACGGGTGGCGTCGCGCAGCGACCCGGCCGGCACCACCGGGCGCTGCTGCTTTAGCTGCAGGTTGGCCACGATGGCGATCAGGTCGGCGTTGCCGGTGCGCTCGCCATAGCCGTTGACGGTGCCCTGGACGTGGGTGGCGCCGACGTCGACCGCGGCGAGGGTGTTGGCCACCGCGCAGCCGGTGTCGTTGTGGCAGTGGATGCCCACCCGCGCCCCGGAGTCCGCCGGCACCGCCGCCAGCACGTCACCGACGACGTCACTGACCCGCGGTGGGAGCATGCCGCCGTTGGTGTCGCACAACGCCACGACCTCGACACCTGCCTCGACCGCCACCCGCAGCACCTCCAGCGCGTACCCCCGGTTGTCGCGGTGACCGTCGAAGAAGTGCTCGGCGTCGAGGAACACCCGCAGGCCCTCCGCCCGCAGGTGCGCGACCGTCTCGCTCACCATGGCGAGGTTCTCAGCCAGCGTCGTCCGCAGCGCGCGCTCGACGTGGCCGTCGTGGCTCTTGGCGACCAGGGTGACCACCGACGCGCCGCTGTCGCGCAGTGCGGCGACCAGCGGGTCGTCGGCGGCTGCCAGGCCCGGCCGGCGGGTGGCGCCGAAGGCCGCCAGCGTCGCGTGCCGCAGGCTCAGCTCCCCCCTCGCCCGGGCGAAGAACTCGGTGTCCTTGGGATTCGAGCCCGGCCAGCCGCCCTCGATGAACCCCACCCCGAGGTCGTCCAGATGCCCGGCGATGGCCAGCTTGTCGGCAACCGACAGGCTCAGCCCCTCCTGCTGGGCTCCGTCGCGCAAGGTGGTGTCGTAGACCTGGAAGGTGCTCACTGTGAACTCGCTCGGACCCGGCGCATCCACCCGTAGCGGTCCGCGCGGCGGCCGTACTGGATCTCGAGCAGTGCGAAGCGCGTCGCCGCGGTCACCGGCCCGGTCGAGATGCCGTCACCACAGCGAACCTCCCCCCCGGGCCAGGCCAGCCTGCCGACCGGGGTGAGGACAGCGGCGGTGCCGCAGGCGAAGACCTCGGTGATGTCGCCTGAGGAGACGCCGCTGCGCCACTCGTCGATACCAAACCGGCGCTCCTCGACCTTGTGTCCGCTGTCGTCGAGCAGGGTGAGGACCGAGTCCCGGGTGACGCCCTCGAGTATCGAGCCGGTCAGCTCGGGGGTGACCACGGTGCCGTCGGCGTGGACGAAGTACAGGTTCATGCCGCCCAGCTCCTCGACCCAGGTGCGGTCCACCGCGTCGAGGAAGGCGACCTGGTCGCACCCGTTCGCCGCAGCCTCCTGCTGGGCGAGCAGGCTCGCGGCGTAGTTGCCGCCGCACTTGGCCGCTCCCGTGCCGCCGGGCGCGGCGCGGGTGTAGTCCTGCGACAGCCAGATCGACACCGGCCGCACCCCCCCGGGGAAGTACGCGCCGGCAGGTGAGGCGATCACGCAGAAGGTGACGTGCCGGGCCGGCCGCACACCGAGGAACACCTCGGAGGCGAACATGAAGGGCCGCACGTACAAGCTCGTCTCGCCACCGTGCGGCACCCAGGCCGCGTCGGTGCGCACCAGCGTCTCGATCGCCTCCAGGAAGGTGTCGGGCGGGAGCTCGGGCAGCGCGAGGCGCCGAGCCGAGCGCTGGAAGCGGGCCGCATTGGCGTCGGGTCGGAACAGCCAGGTCGAGCCGTCGTCGTGCCCATAGGCCTTCATGCCTTCGAAGATCTCCTGGGCGTAGTGCAGCACGGCCGTGGCCGGATCGATCGACAATGGCCCGTACGCCTGCACCCGGCCGTCGTACCAGCCCCGCTCGGGCGTCCACTCGATCAGCGCCATGTGGTCGGTGAAGTGGACGCCGAAACCTGGCGCGGCCAGAATCTCCGCGCGCCGGGCGGCGTCGGTGGGCGTGGGGGTCTGCGCGACCGACAATGCTGTGGTGCTCATGCTGGCACGCTAACCGACGCCACCTGCTCGGCAATGGCCTCGCCGGTCTCCCGGGTGCCGCGCGAGGCATGGCCCCGCACGGCGAGATCTGCGGTGACGGCGGTCTCGATGCGGGCGGCGGCCGCGGTCAGTCCGAGGTGGTCGGCGAGCATCGCCGCGGACAGGATCGCCGCGGTCGGGTCGGCGACGCCTCGACCGGCGATGTCGGGCGCCGACCCGTGCACCGGCTCGAACATGCTGGGGGTGGTGCGGTCGGGATTGATGTTGCCACTCGCGGCCAGCCCGATTCCACCGGTCACGGCGGCCGCCAGGTCGGTGAGGATGTCGCCGAACAGGTTGTCGGTGACGACGACGTCGAAACGCGCCGGGTCGGTCGTCATGAAGATCGTGGCCGCGTCGACGTGCAGATAGTCCACCTCGACGCCGGCGAACTCCGCGCCGACCTCGCGGACCGCCTGGCTCCACAGGCTCCCGGCGTGCACCAGCACGTTGGTCTTATGCACGAGGGTGAGCCGGCGGCGCGGTCGCGCGGCGGCGCGGCGGAACGCGTCGCGGACCACCCGTGCGATGCCGAACGCGGTGTTGATGCTGACCTCGGTGGCGATGGCGTGCGGCGTCCCGCCGCGGAGGACGCCGCCGTTGCCGACATACGGTCCTTCGGTGCCCTCACGCACCACCACGAAGTCGACCTCGCCCGGGTCGCGCAGCGGTGAGACCGCGCCCGGCCAGAGCCGCGACGGGCGCAGGTTGACGTGGTGGTCCAGCTCGAAACGCAACCGCAGCAGCAGCCCCCGCTCCAGCAGCCCGGGCGGCAGGGCGGTATCACCCGGCCGGCCACCGACCGCCCCGAGCAGGATGGCGTCGTGGCCGCGGATCTCGTCGAGCACGGCGTCGGGCAACACCTCTCCGGTGCTGAGGTACCGCTCGGCACCGAGGTCGAAATGCTGCTCGTCGACCCGCACGCCGTCGTGCTCAGTGGCCACAGCGAACACGCGCAGGGCCTCGGCGGTGACCTCCGGGCCGATGCCGTCGCCCCCGATGACCGCCAGCGAGACCCGGCGTACCGGCGCGACCGATTCAGTTGTCGTCAGGGCGCTGTCCCCCGTTGTCGCGCAGGTCGAGTGCGACCTGCAAGGCCTTGGCCGCCTGGCGGCCCTCGTGACGGTTCTGGCTCGGAGCCCAGTCGTCGGGATACATCTCGTACATCGTCTCGTCCGTCTCGTCGCTGTGTGGGTCGGGCTCAGCCCGGATCACACCAGCCACAGCGGCCAGAACGGCGCCGACACGGGTGTGGGTGCGGGCGATGCGCCCGACACCTGCGTCACTGCCAGACTGCGGGATCCGTGGGCCACAACGCCGAACGCCGCAGTGGGGATGGCCTCAGAAGGCCCCACTACGGCAGCGAAGGATCACGACGACGGTCCGCATGACCGGGCCAACGTACGACGGACGGCCCGGCGACGACGCGGAACGGGACGGCTGTCTCATTCCTCGGGACCGACCGGTGCGCCGGCTGTGCCAGAATCCCCCCGTGAGCGCTCCCCCAGAGCTGCCCGAGGTCGTCCGGCGGGCCCTCGACCTCTCCCGCAGCCAGGGCTTCGTGAGCGCGACCCGACATGAGACCGGCCGCCTGCTGGCCACCCTGGCGGCGATGCGCGGTGGCACCCTCGGCGAGCTCGGCACCGGGTGCGGCGTCGGTGCGGCGTGGCTGTCCAGTGGCGCGACCGCCGACGCCCGCATCGTCACCGCCGAGCTGGATCCCGGGCTGGCAGACCTGGCGCGCGGGGTCTTTGCCGACGATGCCCGTGTCGAGGTGCTTGCCGGGGACTGGACCACGCTGGAGCGCTTCGCCCCGTTCTCGCTGCTCTTCGTCGACGTCCGCGAGGTCAAACTCGGCTCCGTCGACGTCATCGCCGACCTGATGGCGCCCGGTGGGGTGGTCGTGCTCGACGACTTCACCCCAAGCAGTCAATGGCCGCCGGTCTACGCCGGTCGCGTGGATGCGATGCGCGAGCGCTGGCTCACCGACGAGCGGTTCACCGCGGTGGACGTGATGGTGACCAGCGACGCGTCGGTCGTGCTGGCCGCACGTCGCTGAGCGGGTCGCGGACGGCCGGCAGCTCGACGACCAGGCGGGGCAGGAACACCTGCACCAGCGGGCCGATGGCCAGGGCATAGAGCACCGTCCCGATCCCGACCGTGCCACCGAGCACCCAGCCGAGCGCCAGCACGCTGAGCTCGATCGAGGTCCGCACCAGCCGGATGCTGCGCCCCGTACGCCGCACCAACCCGGTCATCAGGCCGTCGCGCGGCCCCGGACCGAACTGTGCACCGATGTACATCGCACCCGCCAGCCCGTTGAGCCCGATGCCGCCGAGGACCAGGCCGGTACGCACCGCCATCGACTCCGGTGCGGGGATCAGGGCCAGTCCGAGGTCGGTGACCAACCCGATCACGACCGCGTTGGCCACCGTGCCGAGGCCCGGCCACTGCCGCAGGGGTATCCACCCGACCAGCACGACCACGCTGACGGCGATCACGACCGTCCCGAACGACAGTCCGGTGCGTTGCACGATCCCGTCGTGGAACACGTCCCAGGGGTCGAGGCCGAGTCGCGAGCGGATCATCATCGCCATCGACCAGCCGTAGAGGAACAAGCCGGCGAACAGCTGCACCAGTCGGCGCGAGGTGCGCCCGGCGGTGAGCTGCTCGCGCGGGGTCAGCGGGCTCAGCAAGGCGGTCACGTATCAAGACTGGCGGGCATTGGACTGGAAATCGATAGCCACTTCGCACATAGTGGTCGGGTGGCGTGGACCAAGGTCTCTGCGGACAAGATGGTCAGACTGCTCGGTGACCTGCCGGCGGGTGTCGCGGCCTACTCAGGGCTCGCGGCCCGGGTGCGCCGCCTCGTCGGTGAGGGCCGGCTCACCGACGAGCACCAGTTGCCGTCGGAGCGCGAGCTCGCCCGCTCGCTGGGCGCCAGTCGCACCACGGTGACCCGTGCGTACGCGGAGCTGGTCGACACCGGCTACGCCCAGGCCCGGCAGGGGTCCGGCACCGTCGTGCGAGTGCCCGGCAACAGTCGCGGCGCACTCGGCGGACTGGTGGCTGTGCACGACGCGGCGGCCGGGACGATCGACCTGACCTGCGCGGCACCGGCCGCGGTGCCGCAGGCCCACGAGGCGATCGCCCGAGCGGGTGCGCAGATGCCTGCCCAGCTGCGCGGCTCGGGCTACTACCCCGAGGGGCTACCCGAGCTGCGCGAGCTGGTCGCCGCCCGCTACTCACAGCGCGGCCTGCCCACCTCGGCCGACCAGGTCCTCGTCACCAGCGGCGCGCTGGCCGGGTTGGCGATAGTCGCGCAGCTGCTCGTCTCCCCCGGGACAAGGGTGCTCACCGAGGACCCGACGTACCCGAACGCGATCGCGACGCTGCGGGGTGCGCATGGCCGGATCGTCACCCACCCCATGGACGCCGACGGGTGGGACCTGCCGACCCTCGAGTCGAGCTTGCGCCGCGCCACGCCCGCTCTGGCCGTGCTGATGCCCGACTTCCACAACCCCACCGGTGCGCTGATGGACGAGCCGACCCGGGAGCGGCTTGCCGCGGCGCTGGCTCGTGCCGGCACCACCGCGGTCATCGACGAGAGCAGCGCAGAACTCGCCCTCGACCCGGCAGCGCAACCCCTGCCCCGGCCGTTCGCGGTGTTCGCGGCGGCCGGCCAGGACGTGATCACCGTCGGCAGTGCCAGCAAGTCGCTGTGGGGCGGCTTCCGGATCGGCTGGGTGCGCGCCCCCCGCGCGATGCTGCCCGCGCTCCTCCGGGCCCGCACGACGCGCGACCTCGGCTCATCGGTCTTCGACCAGCTTGCGGTCGCCCACCTGCTCGGTGACCTCGGACCGGCCCTCGCCGAACGGCGGGCCGGGCTGCGCCGCACCCGAGACGCACTGGCCGGCGCTCTGCGCATCGACCTGCCCGACTGGCAAGCGACCGTGCCCTCGGGCGGGCTGAGCCTGTGGTGCCGGCTGCCGCGACCGTACGGACCAGCGCTCGTGCAGGCGGCGGAACCGGCCGGGGTGCTGCTGGTGGCTGGCGGCCGCTTCGGGGCGGGCGGCGGCCTGGCGGGCCACCTGCGGCTCCCGTTCACCGTCGATGCTTCGACAGCGGTCGAGGCCGTGCGCCGGATCGCCACCGTCGACGCGCAGGTACGCGGCGGCGCGGGAGCGACAAGGCGTGACAGCGCCGGGCAGCGCAGTCCGCTGATCGCCTGAAGACGTCAGCCGACGTGCGGTCGGTCGGCAGACATCAGACCGCCAGATCGACCCGGCGCACCCAGTCCGCGCTCATCGCCACGCGGACCTCCTCGCCGACGTCTGCCGGCACCGGCGAGTCGACGGCCAGGACGACCAGCGCGTGCCCACCTTGACGGTCGCGGCTCACCTGCATGCCCGCGATGTTGATGTCGGCCTCGCCCAGCAACCCGCCGACGGTGCCGATCATGCCGGGACGGTCCTGGTAGCGGACGAACAACAGCCGCTCGGTCGGCTCGATCTCGACGTCGTAACCGTCGACCTCCACCAGCCGCTCGCGTTGGTGGATGCCCACCAGTGTCCCCGACACCGAGACCTGCGAGCCGTCCGCACGAGTGCCGCGCAAGGTGACCAGATTGCGATGGTCGGGGCTGTCGGCATCGGTCACCAGCCGCACCTCGACGCCGCGCTCGGCCGCCAGCAGCGGCGCGTTGACGTAGGAGACGTTGTCCTCGACGACGTCGGCGAAAACTCCCTTGAGCGCGGCCAGCTCGAGCACCTTGACGTCGTGGGCGGTGATCTCACCACGCACCTCGACGTCGAGCTGGGACACGATGCCGTCGGCGAGGGCGGTGAAGATACGGCCGAGCTTCTCGGTCAGGGCGATACCGGGGCGGACATCCTCGGCGATGACGCCGCCCTGGACGTTGACCGCGTCCGGCACCAGCTCGCCAGCCAGCGCCAGCCGTACCGAGCGCGCCACCGCGACTCCCGCCTTCTCCTGTGCCTCGTTGGTGCTGGCGCCGAGATGCGGAGTGGCCACCACGTTGGCGAGCTCGAACAGCGGCGAGTCGGTGCAGGGCTCGGTGGCGAACACATCAAGGCCGGCACCGCCGACGCGGCCCTCCTTGAGCGCCGCGAACAGCGCCTGCTCGTCGACGATTCCGCCACGCGCCGCGTTGACGATGATGACGCCCGGCTTGACCTTGTCCAGCTGCTCGGCGCCGATCAGGCCGACGGTCTCCGGGGTCTTGGGCAGGTGGACCGAGATCGCGTCGGCCTCGGCGAGCAGCTCGTCGAGGCTGACCAGCCGCACGCCCATCTGCGCGGCCCGGCCGGCCTGGACGTACGGGTCGTAGGCGATGACCCGCATGCCGAAGGACGACAGCCGCTGCGCGACGAGCACGCCGATCCGGCCCAGCCCGACGATGCCGAGTGTCTTCTCGTACAGCTCGGTGCCGGTGAAGGCGCTGCGCTTCCACTGCCCGGCGCGCAGCGTCTGGTTGGCTGGCGCGATGTGACGCGCCGCGCTCAGCAGCAGCCCCACGGCGAGCTCGGCGGCGCTCACGATGTTGGACGTGGGCGCGTTGACGACCATCACTCCGGCCTGGGTGGCGACCTTGACGTCGACGTTGTCGAGCCCGACACCGGCCCGGGCGATCACCTTGAGCCGACTGGCGGCGGCCAGCGCCTCGGCGTCGATCTTGGTGGCACTGCGGACGAGGACCGCGTCGACGTCGACGATGGCGGCCAGCAGCTCGGCGCGGTCGGCCCCGTTGCAGTAGCGGGTTTCGAAGCCGTCTCCCAGCGCATCGACAGTGGCGGGAGAGAGCTCTTCGGCGATCAGGACGACGGGCTTGCTCACGAAGGATCCTTTGCGAAGTCGTGCGGTCAGGGTGTTGACGGGTGCACGACGTTGTGCCCAACAACCGATGCTAGCCCACCGGGCTCAGTGGCCCTTCTCGTCGGCGGGCTCGCTTCGTGCCGTCGTCGTCGTCGACGACCACATCCACACCAGCATGCCGAGGCCGAACACCAGCATCACCGGGCCGGACCACAGGTTGATGTCAATTCCGGCGGCCTTGTCCTCGGCTTCCTCGGAGTCGAATATCCCGATCGCGGTGATCACGATGCCGTGGAAGACGAACAGGAAATGGGCCGCCTCGCGGGACCGCTGCACTCTGGCACGCAGCCGGAGACCCCGCAAGCACACACAGGCACACACGGGTCGTCCAGCGTGTACCTCAGCGGGACACAGAGCCCTCGGTGTAGTCGTCGTCGTGGCTCTTGACCCAGCTCATCAAGGTGCGCAGGTCGCGGCCGGTCGCCTCGATCGGGTGCTGCTCGCCCTCGGCGCGCAGCTTCGCGAACTCCGGGGCCCCGGCGTCCTGGTCGGCGATGAAGCGGTCGGCGAACGCTCCGCTGGTGATGTCGGCCAGCACCTCGCCCATCCGCTGCTTGACTGACGCGTCGATGATGCGCGGTCCGGAGACGTAGTCGCCGTACTCGGCGGTGTCGCTGACCGACCAGCGCTGCTTGGCGATGCCGCCCTCGTACATGAGGTCGACGATCAGCTTCAGCTCGTGCAGGCACTCGAAGTAGGCCACCTCGGGCTGGTAGCCCGCCTCGACCAGCGTCTCGAAACCGGCCATCACCAGCGCCGAGGCGCCGCCGCACAGCACCGCCTGCTCACCGAACAGGTCGGTCTCGGTCTCCTCGGTGAAGGTGGTCTTGATCCCACCGGCCCGCAGCCCGCCGAGCGCCTTGGCATAGGACAAGGTCAGCTCCCATGCCGAGCCGGAGGCGTCTTGCTCCACCGCCACCAGCACCGGGACGCCACGGCCCTCGGTGTACTCGCGCCGTACCAGGTGCCCCGGCCCCTTCGGGGCCACCATGCACACGTCGACCCCCTCCGGCGGCGAGATGTAGCCGAAGCGGATGTTGAAGCCGTGCCCGAACAGCAGCGCGTCACCGTCGACGAGGTTGGGCTCGATCGCCTCGGCATACAAGGAGCGCTGCGCGGGGTCGGGGGCCAGCACGACGATGAGGTCGGCCTCCTCGCACGCCTCGTACGGGGTCAGCACCCGCAGGCCCTGCGCCTCGGCCCGCTCTCGGCTGCGCGACCCCGTCGGCAGCCCGACACGGACGTCGACCCCCGAGTCGCGCAGCGAGAGGGCGTGCGCGTGCCCCTGGCTGCCGTAGCCGAGCACCGCGACGTTGCGCTGCTGGACGATGCTCAGGTCGGCGTCGTCGTCGTAGAACATCTCGGCCACGGGGTGTGCTCCTTCGATCGGGGTGGGGCGTCAGCCGGTCTGGGTGACGGTGCGCAGCGTCCGATCGGTGATCGAGCGACCGCCACGCCCGATCGCCACCATGCCGGACTGCACGAGCTCGCGGATGCCGAAGGGTTCCAGCACCCGCAGCATCGCAGCCAGCTTGTCGGGGTTGCCGGTGGCCTCGATGGTGACGGCGTCGGGGTCGACGTCGACCACCTTGGCCCGGAAGAGCTGGACGGTCTCGAGCACCTGACCGCGGGTGGCCGCGTCGGCGCGCACCTTGACGAGGATGAGCTCGCGCTCGACCCCGGCCCCAGGCTCGAGCTGGACGATCTTGATGACGTTGACGAGCTTGTTGAGCTGCTTGGTCACCTGCTCGAGCGGCTGCTCCTCGACGTTCACCACGATGGTCATCCGAGAGATGTCGGGGTGCTCGGTCGGGCCGACCGCCAACGAGTCGATGTTGAAGCCGCGCCGAGCGAAAAGCCCGGAGATGCGCGCCAGTGCGCCGGGGGTGTTCTCGACCAGGACCGACAGGGTGTGGCGGCTCACTGCTCCTCCTCGCGGTCCCATGCCGGCGCCAGGTCGCGCGCGATCATGATGGCGTCGTTGCTCATGCCGGCGGCGACCATCGGCCAGACCATCGCGTCGCGGTGCACGCCGAAGTCGACCACGACCGGTCGGTCGTCGACGTCCATCGCCTCGGCGATGATCGCATCGACGTCGTCGGGCTTGTCGCAGCGCAGTCCGACGCACCCGTACGCCTCGGCAAGCTTGGCGAAGTCGGGGATGCGCCGCGACGCTGAGCTGGTGTGCAGGTCGGTGTGGGAGTAACGGCCTTCGTAGAACAGGGTCTGCCACTGCCGCACCATCCCGAGCGCGGAATTGTTGATGACGGCCACCTTGATCGGGATGTTCTCCAGCGCGCAGGTGGCGAGCTCCTGGTTGGTCATCTGGAAGCAGCCGTCGCCGTCGATGGCCCACACCACCCGGTCGGGCGTGCCGACCTTGGCGCCCATCGCGGCCGGGACCGCGTACCCCATCGTGCCGAGGCCACCGGAGTTGAGCCAGGCCCGGGGCCGTTCGTAGCCGACGAACTGGCTGGCCCACATCTGGTGCTGGCCGACGCCGGCGACGTAGGTGGCCTCCGGCCCGGCCGCGGCGGCGATCCGCTCGATGACGTACTGGGGTGCCAGCGACCCGTCATCGGGTGCGTCGTAGCCGACCGGGTAGCGCTCGGCCAGGCCGCGGCTCCACTGGCTCCACGCAGTGTGCTCGCCGGATTGGCCGGCGGCCTGGTCGGTCTCCACTGCCGCAATGAGCTCGGTGATGATCTCGCGGCAGTCACCGACGATCGGGACGTCGGCGTGCCGGTTCTTGGAGATCTCGGCCGGGTCGATGTCGGCGTGGATGACCGACGCGCCCGGGGCGAAGGTGTCCAGGCGGCCGGTCACCCGGTCGTCGAAGCGGGCGCCGAGGGCGATCAGCAGGTCGGCACGCTGCAGCGCAGCGACCGCCGCGACCGAGCCGTGCATGCCGGGCATGCCGAGGTGCTGGGGATGGGAGTCGGGCAGTGCGCCGCGCGCCATCAGCGTCGTGACGACCGGGATCCCGGTGAGATCGGTCAGGCGGGCGAGCTCGGTGGACGCGTTGGCCTTGATCACGCCGCCGCCGACGTACAGCACGGGGCGCTCGGCGGCGGCGATCAGACGGGCTGCCGCCCGGATCTGCTTGCTGTGCGGGCGGGTCACCGGTCGGTAGCCGGGCAGCGACAGCTGCGTCGGGTAGTCAAACGTCGTCATGGCCTGCAAGGCGTCCTTGGCGATGTCGACGAGCACGGGGCCGGGGCGCCCGGTGGAGGCAATGTAGAACGCCCCGGCCACCGTGCGCGCGATGTCGGCCGGGTCGGTGACCAGGAAGCTGTGCTTGGTGATCGGCATCGTGATGCCGCGGATGTCGGCCTCCTGAAAGGCGTCGGTGCCAATGGCCGCCGAGGAAACCTGGCCGGTCACCGCCACGATCGGCACCGAGTCCATGTACGCGTCGGCGATCGGCGTGACCAGGTTGGTGGCGCCTGGCCCGGACGTGGCCAGGCAGACGCCCACCCGGCCGGTCGCCTGGGCGTAACCCTGCGCCGCGTGCCCCGCGCCCTGCTCGTGGCGTACGAGGATGTGCCTGATCTGCTGGGAGTCCAGCAGCGGGTCGTAGGCCGGCAGGATGGCGCCGCCGGGGATGCCGAAGACGGTGTCCACGCCGGCGTGCTCCAGCGACCTGATCAGGCTCTGCGCCCCGGTCAGCTGCTCATTCATCTATTTGCTCCCACTGGTCGACTCCTGACCCGTCCCGTACATGAAAAAACCTCCGGTCCGAGGAGCGGACGGGAGGAAGCGTGCTGGCTGTCGAAGCGGGATCAGCCGGCACGCTTGGCAAGTACGAGGGCGAGGTGGCGCACGCACCTACTGTGGCCGGGAACCCGATCGGGCGTCAATATCTTGAGACGTGCGTCTCAATTGTCGGGACGTACGGGGACGTGGCCGCTCGCGGCTCAGCCGCAGACCGCACCCTGCGCGGCCGAGCCGACCAGCTTGCGGTACTTGGCGAGCACGCCGGTGCGGTAGCGGGGCTCCGGCGGCGCCCAGCCGTGCCGGCGGTCGGCCAGTGCGGCCTCGTCGACGATGAGGTCGATGGTGCCGTGCTCGACGTCGAGGCGGATCTGGTCGCCGTCGGCCACGAAGGCGATCGGCCCGCCGTCGACGGCCTCCGGCGCGACGTGGCCGACGCAGAGCCCGGTCGTGCCACCGGAGAACCGCCCATCGGTCAGCAACAGGACGTCCTTGCCCAGGCCGGCTCCCTTGATGGCGCCGGTGATGGCAAGCATCTCGCGCATACCGGGACCCCCCTTGGGGCCCTCGTGGCGGATCACCACCACGTCGCCGCTGGAAATGGTGCCGTCGGACAGGGCGTCCATCGCCGCCTGCTCACCGTCGAAGACGCGAGCGGTGCCCTCGAAGACCGCCTCGTCGAAGCCGGCGCTCTTGACGACCGCCCCGTCGGGGGCCAGCGAGCCGTGCAGGATCGTGATACCGCCGGTCGGGTGGATCGGCGCCGCCAGGGCGCGGATGATCTCGCCGTCGACATCTGGTGGGGCGATGTCGGCGAGGTTCTCGGCCAGCGTGCGGCCGGTGACGGTCAGGCAGTCGCCGTCGAGGAGCCCGGCCTCGAGCAGCGCCTTGGTGACGACCGGGATGCCGCCGACGCGGTCGACGTCGGTCATCACGAATCGCCCGAACGGCTTGAGGTCGCCCAGGTGTGGCACCCGTGCGCCGACCCGCTCGAAGTCGGCCAGGCTCAGGTCGACCTCGGCCTCGCGGGCGATCGCGAGCAGGTGCAGCACGGCGTTGGTCGAGCCGCCCAGTGCCATCACGACGGCGATCGCGTTCTCGAAGGCCGGCTTGGTCATGATCTGGCGGGCAGTGATCCCGCTCCGCAGCATCTCCACCACCGCCTCGCCGGAGCGATGGGCAAGGACGTCGCGCCGCCGGTCGACCGCCGGGGGGGCCGACGAGCCGGGTAGCGCCATGCCGATCACTTCGGCGACGGCCGCCATCGTGTTGGCGGTGTACATGCCGCCGCAGGCGCCCTCGCCCGGACAGATCGCCCGCTCGATGCGGTCGACTTCGTCGCGGCTGATCAGGCCGCGCAGGCAGGCCCCGACCGCCTCGAAGGCGTCGATGATCGTGACGTCGTGGCCGTCGACGCTGCCCGGCATGATCGAGCCCGCGTAGAGGAACACGCTGGCCAGGTCGAGCCGTGCGGCCGCCATCAGCATCCCCGGCAGCGACTTGTCGCACCCCGCGAGCAACACCGAGCCGTCCAGGCGCTCGGCCATCATCACGGTCTCCACCGAGTCGGCGATGACCTCCCGGCTGACCAGGGAGAAGTGCATGCCCTCGTGGCCCATGGAGATCCCGTCGGACACCGAGATCGTGCCGAACTCCAGCGGGAAGCCGCCGCCGGCGTGGACACCGTTCTTGACGGCCTTGGCCAGCCGGTCCAGCGACAGGTTGCAGGGGGTGATCTCGTTCCAGCTGGACGCGACACCGATCTGCGGCTTGGCGAAGTCGTCGTCACCCATGCCGACGGCGCGCAGCATGCCGCGGGCGGCAGCGCGTTCGAGGCCGTCGGTGACGTCGCGGCTTCGCGGCTTGAGGTCTGCTGGCATGCGCCGCAGTCTACGGCTCGAGCAGGCGCAGGCCGGGTGACATCCCACCGGTGATGACAAAGGCGCAGGCCACCGCCCACAAGACGCTGACCAGCGTGCCGATGATGAAGCCCTCGGCGGCTCCCTGGCTGTCCGCCGCGCGCAGCTCGGGATAGCGGCCGAACGCCTTGACCGCGAGCACCACCGCCATCCCCTCGGGCCAGCCGGCGACCAGGGTGGTCACGATGGCCAGCCGCTCGAGGGCTCCGATCCAGGCCCCGCCGCGCAGGGGGTCGCCCATCTGGTCCGCCGCGTTCGCCCGGTCCACCAGGGTGAAGACCGCGACGGCAGCCGGACCGCCGCCGAGGACGGCCAGCGGGACGGCGAGGACCGCCACCCACTCCTGCAGGTCCCCGCGGGTCCGCCCGGCGAAGTGCACCTCGAGCACGGCGACGAGCAGCGCGGCGCCCGCGAATGCCG
>JACCVL010000293.1 GCA_013698185.1 Nocardioidaceae bacterium | reverse complement strand
CCCACTCGGCCTGCGGGACGTACGGGTGGTAGTCGTTGATCCACACGGTGCCCATCCGCAGCTGCGCGGCGACGCGCTGTGCCCGGCCGGCGTCGCCGGTCCAGACCCCGCCTGCCAGGCCGTAATGGCTGTCGTTGGCGATGGCGACGGCGTCCTCCTCGCTGGTGCAGGTCTCGACGGTGAGCACCGGCCCGAACGACTCCTCCCGGACCACGCCCATGGCAGCGGTGCAGCCGTCGAGGATCGTGGGCAGGTAGTAGTAGCCGTCGCCCAGCGCCGGGTCGTCGGGTGCCGCCCCGCCACAGCGCAGCACCGCGCCCTCGGCCAGGCCGTCGGCGACGTAGGCCGCCACCTTGTCCCGGTGCGCGGCGGAGATCAGCGGTCCGGTCTCGGCGTTGGCGTCGAAAGGGCCACCCAGCCGGATCGAGCCGGCGCGGCGCACGAGCTCGGTGACGAACTCGTCGTGGATCGACTCCTCCACGATGAGGCGGGCACCGGCGGAGCAGACCTGACCGGAGTGCAGGAACACCGCCGTGAGCGCCATGTCGAGTGCCGTCTCCCGGTCGGCGTCGGCGAAGACGATGTTGGGATTCTTGCCGCCGAGCTCGAGGGCGACCTTCTTGACGGTGGCGGCCGCGGCCGCCATCACCCGACGGCCCGTGACGAGGCCACCCGTGAACGAGACCAGGTCCACGCCCGGGTGCGCCGACAGCACCGCACCGGTGTCCGGCCCGGCGCCGAGCACCAGGTTGGCGGCCCCGGCCGGGAGCCCGGCCTCGTCCAACAGCCGCATCAGCCAGATCGCCGTCGACGGGGTCAGCTCGCTGGGCTTGAGCACGAAGGTGTTGCCGGCGGCCAGGCAGGGGGCGACCTTCCAGGAGGTCTGCAACAACGGGTAGTTCCACGGTGTGATCAGGCCGCAGACGCCGATCGGCTCGCGGACGACCCGGCTGACCACGTCCAGCCGACCGGTGTCGACGACCCGGCCCGCCTCCGCACCAGCCATGGCCAGCCCTGCGTAGTGGCGGAAGACCGCCACCACATCGTCGACGTCGTACTCACTTTCGACCAGACGTTTGCCGGTGTCGAGAGACTCCGCTCGTGCCACCTCGGCCCTGTGCTCGACCAGCAGGTCGGCGACCCGCCCGAGCAGTGCCCCGCGCTCGGCAGCGGGCGTGTGCGGCCAGGGCCCATGGTCGAAGGCCCCCCGGGCAGCCAGCACCGCAGCCTCGGTGTCGGTGCGCCCGCCTTCGGCAACGACAGCGACCAGCTGCCCGTCGGCCGGGCACCGGATCTCGCGCGTCGCCGACGACTGCGCGCCCACCCACTGTCCCCCGACGAACAGGTCAGCCATCTGCCTCCGCTCGCGATGCCAGCTCGTTGCGCAGTTCGCAACTACAAGTATGGGACGCAACAGCATGCTGCCGGTCGATCGTGGGCGTCAAGCGTCCTGCTCGGCCCGCGAACGCCAACCGAGGCGACGGGACAGCTCCGCGGCTGCCGCCACGGTCGCGGTGGTGGCCGCGGCCAGCCGGTCGCCCTCGAGCCTGAAGCTGGGGCCGGACACACTCAGCGAGGCCACCACGTCACCGTGCGCGTTGCGGACGGGAGCCGCGACCGCCGTGAGCCCCACCTCGAGCTCGTCGACGGCGACGGCGTACCCGCTGGCGCGGACGGCTGCCAGCTGGTTCACCAGCTCGACGGAGCTCGCGACGGTGCGCTCGGTGAACGTCCGCGGCTTGCGGCCGACCACCCGGGCGGCCTCGGTGTCGGACATGGCCGACAACAGCACCTTGCCGTTGGACGTGGCGTGCAGCGGGATGCGCTGGCCGACCCAGTTGTGCGGCTGCAGTGCTGAGGAGCCGGCGATCTGGTCCACGTACAGCGCGGCGTCGTCGGACAACACCGTGACGTTGACGGTCTCGCCGGTCTCGAGCGCCAGCGCCCGGCACAGCGCCCTCGACTCCTGCACGAGGTCGAGCCGGGCGGTGGTGGCGGCGGCCAGGCGGAGCAGGCCGACACCGAGGCGATACTTGCCCCGGTCCGTATGCTGCTCGACCAGCCCACGCTGCTCGAGTGCGGATACCAACCGGAAGGCGGTTGACTTGTGCACGCCGAGCTCGACGGCGATCTCGGTGACGCCAGCCTCGCCCGCGTGCGCAAGGATCTCCAGCACGCTGACGGCGCGGTCGACCGACTGCACCGTGCCGTTGTTGCTCATGGAGGAACACTAGTGCCCACACCGCAGACCCTCCCAGGTGAGTACGTGCTGACGATCGCATGTCCCGACCGGCCGGGCATCGTGCACTCCGTGGCGTCGTTCCTGGTCCAGCTGGGCGGCAACATCCTGGAGAGCCAGCAGTTCGGTGACCGGCTGGAGAACCGCTTCTTCATGCGGGTGCACTTCGAGCTGTCCGCACCCCGACCGGTCGAGTCGGTGCGCGCGGAGTTCGGCGGCGTGGCCTCGGCACTGTCGGCGACCTGGCAGCTGTTTGCGGTGGACGCGCCGTTCCGGACGCTGCTGCTGGTCTCCCGTTTCGGGCACTGCCTCAACGACCTGCTGTTTCGCTACAGCACCGGCGCACTGAACATCGAGGTGCCGGCCATCGTGTCCAACCACCGCGACTTCGAGCCGCTCGCCCGGTCGTACGGCATCGACTTCCACCACGTGCCGGTCACCGCCGACACCAAGCCGGCTGCCGAGGCCCGGCTGCTCGAGCTCGTCGACGAGCTCGGCGTCCACCTGGTGGTGCTCGCCCGCTACATGCAGGTGCTCTCCGACGACTGCTGCCGTGCGCTGGCCGGGCGGGCCATCAACATCCACCACTCCTTCCTGCCCGGCTTCAAGGGCGCGCGGCCGTACCACCAGGCGCATGCCCGGGGCGTCAAGCAGATCGGCGCGACCGCGCACTACGTCACCGCCGACCTCGACGAGGGGCCGATCATCGAGCAGGACGTCACCCGGGTCAGCCACGACCTGACCCCCGACCAGCTCGTCCAGGCCGGCCGCGACGTGGAGTGCCAGGTCCTGGCGCGTGCGGTGCGGTGGCACTGCCAGAGCCGCGTCCTGCTCAACGGCTCCCGGACGGTGGTCTTCCGCTGACCTCGCACAGGCCCGGTCCAGTGCCGGCGCTCTCGGCCGAACGACCAGACCGAGTTCGCGCATTGGTCTGTCGCATTCGCGCCGGAAGGCACACACTGGCGCTGGCGCACATTTTCTGCGAGGAGCACCTCATGCCTGCATCCCCGGCCGGACTGCCCGAGCTCATGCCGTTGCTGTCGCGGGGCAAGCACCGCAACCCTCGCAAGGGTGCCTGCTTCATGGAGCTGGCGTCCTACCTGGCCGGCGAGCGGTGGAGCGACCATCCCAGCTGCACCCACCCGCTGTTGGCCGAGCTGGCCAGGCTGGTCAACGACCTGACCAGCAATGCGGGTCGTCCGCGCCTGGCCCCGCTCATCCCGGCAGTCATCGGCGTGCGGAGCGACGACCTCCGGATGGATGCGCAGATCGCCCTGCGCTGTGCCCAGGCCGCGCTGCCGGTCGCGGCCGAGGAGCGTCAGCGTGTCCTGGCGGTCTCGGTGCTCACCGGCGAGCGAGTGCTGGCCGAGCTCGACGGCCGCGCCCAGGACGACCTGTCGGCGCGCAGTCAAGCGGCGTTGGCGGCGGTGCCCCTCGCCGCCGAGCGGTCGCGCCGGCTCGTCGGTGACGTCGGCGTGTCGATTCGCGGCTACCGCCGCCATGCCGCGCCAGCGACCGTCCGCTGCGCCGTACGCGGGATCGCCGAGGCATGCATCGACGACCCCGACGCGCTGATGCACGCAGTGCTCAGCGGTGTCGTCGCCGACTGCCGTCGGTGGCAAGCCGCCGGTCCACAGCCGAGGATCGACGCCGACCGCTGGACCACCGCCTGCCAGCTCACCGGCGGCAACTGAGGCCGTCAGTCCCCGAGCTCACGCCGCCGGCGTACGACGAAGGCGTCGAGTTCGGCGCGCACCGCCTCGTCCAGCGGCGGCTGCTGGTAGGACTCCAGCCGCTGTTGCCAGATGCGCTCCGCCCTCGCGGCGGTGTCCAGCGCACCACCGCGGACCCACCGCTCGTAGTTCTCCGAGCTGGACAGCATCGGGCGGTAGAAACAGGTGCGGAAGCGCTCCATCGTGTGCATGGCACCGAGAAAGTGCCCCCCGTGCCCGACCTCCACGTGGGCGTCGAAGGCGAGCGTCGCCTCGTTGATCTCCAGCGGAGTGAACTCGGCCTGCAGCATCTGGACGAGCTCGACGTCGAGCACGAACTTCTCGTACCCGGCGACCAGCCCGCCCTCGAGCCAGCCGGCCGAGTGCATCACCCAGTTGGCGCCGGCCAGGAACGCCGGCAGCATCGACATCAGCGCCTCATAACCGGCCTGCGCGTCAGGCACCTGGCTGGAGGTCAGGCAGCCCCCGGAGCGGAACGGCAGGCCGAAGTGCCGGGCGATCTGGCCGGTGCACAGCAGCCCGATGCCGGACTCCGGGGTGCCGAACGTCGGAGACCCCGACTGCATGTCGATGGTGGACAGAAACGAGCCGAAGACCACCGGTGCACCCGGGCGGATCAGCTGCGCCAGCGCGATGCCGCTCAACGCCTCGGCGATCTGCTGCACCAGCGCCGCGGGGATCGTCACCGGCGACATCGCGCCCATCAGCAGGAACGGGGTCAGCACGACCGGCTGGGCGGCGCCTGCGTACTCGAACAGGGCGTCGAGCATCCGGTCGTCCCAGCGCAGTGGTGAGTTGCAGTTGATCAGCGAGATGCACACCGGTGACTGCTCGATCGCCGCTCTGCCGCCGAAGCAGATGTCCGACATCGCCAGCACGTCACGGGCGTTGGGCCCGCTCACCACGTTGCCCATGAAGATCTTGTCCGTCAGCGTCATCAGCGCATACGTCATGTCCAGATGCCGCGAGTCGAGCGGGGCGTCGTTGGGCTCGCAGACGACACCGCCGGCCGAGTCCAGCGCGTCGAAGGACTGGGCGAGTCGGCTGAAGTTGCGGTAGTCGTCCATCGTCGCGTCGCGGCGCACCTCGCCCTCCCGCACGAACGGGGGCCCGTAAACCGCGCCGAAGGCCATCGCGTCCCCGCCGATGTGGACAGTGTGTTCCGGATTCCGGGCGGTGATGTCGAACTCGTGCGGCGCCTTGGCCACCTGCGCCAGCAGGAACTCGGGATCCAGGAAGACGGTGTTGTCGACGACCCGCTGCCCCGCCGCACGGAACAGCTCCAGCGCCCGCTCGGACATGAACTCCACGCCGATCTCGGTGACGATCCGGCGCCACCCCGCGTCGAGTGCCGCCATGGCGTCGCCCGACAGCACCTCGTAGCGCGGCATCTGATTACGGAACATATGTGCCTCCCTTGACCTTCGGCCAACCGCATCCTAGCCTCATCATGTGGGACATCAGTTCCATCCCATGGAACATTCGCTGCGAGGCCCAGATCGGAGTCCTGGTGAGCACGACCGGCACCCAGTCGATCGACCGCGCAGCAGCACTGCTGACGCTAGTGGTGCGCGCTGACGAGCCGATCAGCTTCACCGACCTGGTCGAGGACAGTGGATTGGCGCGGTCGACGACGTCCCGGTTGCTCGCCGCGATGGAGCGGCATCAGCTTCTCGAGCGGGACCAGCACGGCTACTTCGTCGCAGGGCCGATGTTCGCGCTGTACGCCGCGCGTCACGACCCGTGGGCGGAGGTGGCCCGGCTGGCCAGACCCACCCTGGAGCGCATCGGCGACAAGGTCGGCGAGACGGTGACCCTCGCCATCCCGCGCGGAGACCAGGTCGTGCAGATCGCCCAGGTGGACTCGTCCTTCCTGCTCGGCACGCGCGACTGGGTGGGCGTCGAGGTGCCGGCCCACTGCTCGGCCACGGGCAAGGTGCTGTTGGCCTTCGGTGGCCTCGGCGCACCCCGTACCGAGGGACCCACCAAGCGGCTCCCCCAACCGACCGACCACTCCGTCGCCCTGCTCAGCGACCTCGACAACCAGCTCGCAGCGGTACGCCGCAAGGGCTACGCCGTCACCCGCGAGGAGCTCGAGGTCGGGCTCGACGCGGTGGCGGCGCCGGTCCTGGGCCGCGACGGTTCGGTGGTCGCGGCGGTCGGCGTCTCCGGTCCGACCGCCCGAATGTCTGAGCAGCTGGACCATGTCGGCCAGCTGCTTGTCGGCGAGGCAGACCAGATCTCCGGCCTGCTCCGCCGTCGTACCCCGAAGGAAGGCGTCGCATGACACCCGAAGAGATCCTGCAGGGCCTCTACGACCTGACCCTGGTGGGCAACGCGCCCGAGGTCCTCGCCCTGACGCATGCGGGCCTCGAGCTCGGCATGGGGCCCGAGACGATGCTGTTCGACGCGCTGATCCCGTCGTTGGAGGAGGTGGGTGCCCGCTTCGAGCGCGGCGACTTCTTCGTGCCCGAGATGCTCATCGCCGGGCGCGCGATGAGCGGTGCGATGGAGGTGCTGCGCCCGCTGCTCGCCGAGACCGGCGCGCAGACGGTCGGCACCTTCGTCATGGGCACCGTCAAGGGCGATGTCCACGACATCGGCAAGAACCTCGTCAACATCATGCTCGAGGGTGCGGGCTTCACCGTGATCGACCTGGGCGTGCAGGTGGCGCCGGAGAAGTTCGTCGAGGCCATCAACGAGCACCGGCCGGACATCGTCGGCTTCTCGGCATTTCTCACCACCACCATGCCGATGTTCAAGGCCAACATGAACGCTTTGCAGAAGGCCGGCATCCGCGACAACGTCATCGTCATGGTCGGGGGCGCTCCGGTCACTCAGGAGTACGCCACCGCGGTCGGTGCCGACGGCTACGCCGCGGACGCCTCGTCGTGCGTCAAGAAGGCCAAGGCGCTGATCGCCGAGCGCCGCGCCACCGTGCCCGCCTGACCCCCGCCCCCACTATCGAGGATCTCCATGCCGCTGCGTCACACCGTCCTTCGCTCCGCCAGCAAGGAGGTCGTGCTCGGCCACGACCGTCCTTTCACCGTCATCGGTGAGCGGATCAATCCCACCGGGCGCAAGAAGTTCCAGGACCAGCTCCGCGCGGGCGACCTGTCCGCGATCGAGACCGACGTGCACGCCCAAGTGTCCGGTGGCGCGGATGTGCTCGACATCAACATGGGTGTGCCGCTGACCGACGAGCCCGAGCTGTTGCGCCAGGCGATCCTCCTGGTGCAGTCGATGAGCGACCTGCCGGTATGCATCGACTCGTCGGTGGTCGAGGCCCTCGACATCGGGCTGCGGACTTACCAGGGGCGCGCGCTGGTCAACTCCGTCACCGCCGAGGACGAGCGTCTGGCCGCCATCCTGCCGCTCGTCAAGCGCTATGACGCCGCCATCATCGCCCTGCCCAACGACGAGCACGAGATTCCGATGGAGGCCGACAAGCGCCTCGAGCTGACCCGCAAGATCGTCCGGGTGGCGACCGAGGAGTACGGCATCGCCATCGAAGACATCGTCATCGACCCGCTGGCGATGCCGATCGGCGCGGACACCTCGGTGGTCACCACCACGCTGGACACGATCAGCCGGGTACGCACGGAGTTCGGGCTGAACATGACCCTCGGGGCGTCCAACGTGTCCTTCGGCATGCCCGGTCGGCACACGATCGGGGCCGCCTTCCTCCCGATGGCCATGGTGGCCGGTCTGACCAGCGCGATCATGGATGCTCGGAGCCCGCAGATCGTAGCGGCCGTCAAGGCTGCCGACCTGCTGCTCGGGCACGACGAGTGGGGCGGTGCGTGGATCGCCGCGCACCGTGCCAGGCAGGCCGCGGAACGCGCGGCGGCGCCCGTCGCGTGAGCCGACCCGGGCG
>JACCVL010000290.1 GCA_013698185.1 Nocardioidaceae bacterium | reverse complement strand
GGGTGTCGTCGGCGGGCTCACCCACCCAGTGGATGGCCACCCGGTCGCCGAGGCCCGCCTCGACATGGCGGTCGACGCAGTTGTAGGCCGCGTTGAGCGTGCCGCCGACGAACCACTTGGCGAACGGCGGGTTGTCCCAGTCCAGCACCTGGTCCCACTGCTTGCCCCAGCTGAGCCGTTCAGCCTGCTGGGCCCAGAACCCGAGCCGGTCGTCCTCGGCCTCCTGGTACGTCTCGGCGGGGGCGTTGGCGGCGGCCGCCAGGTCCGACGGCGGCTCGAAGCGCTCGTCCTCCTGGTCGGGGCTGGACTGGTCGCTGGTCTCGTCGCTCACGCCGGGCTCCTTCGTGGTCCGTCATCGTTGTTCGCAGCGGTTGCTGCTGGCAGCCAACCCCCGACGAGCCCGGCCCGCAAGAGCAGGCCGCTGGATGCCGCCTCAGTGCTCGACGGCACCCTCGGCGCCGGCGCCGGTCAGCGCACGCACCTCGAGCTCCGGCCAGCGCTCCTCGGACGCCCGCTCGCGCGAGGTCACGGTGCCGAGCCAGCCGAGGAAGAAGCCCAGCGGGATCGAGACCAGGCCGGGGTTCTCCAGCGGGAACAGGTGGAAGTCCACACCGACCGGGAACAGCGACAGGCTCGCGCCGCTGATCGGGTCGACTCCCTTGCCGGACACGACCGGTGAGAAGAACACCAGACCGACCGACGAGATCAGTCCGCCGTAGATGCTCCAGGTGGCGCCGCGGGTGTTGAACCGGCTCCAGAACAGGTTGTAGAGCAGCGAGGGCAGGTTGGCCGAGGCGGCGATGGCGAAGGCCACGGCCACGAGGAACGCGATGTTGAGGTTCTGCGCCGGGATCGCGAGTGCGATGGCGATGCCACCGATGCCGAAGGCGGCGATCTTGGCGACCCGCACCTCGTCGGCGTCGGTCGTACGGCCCTTGCGCAGCACGTTGGCGTAGAGGTCGTGCGCCACCGACGACGCCGATGTCAGCGTCAGTCCCGCCACCACCGCGAGGATCGTCGCGAACGCCACCGCTGCGATGACCGCGAGCAGGATCGCGCCACCGTTGGAGCCGGGTCCGCCGCCGACGGCCTCGGCCAGCAGCGGTGAGGCCAGGTTGCCCTTGCTCTCGATCACCCGGTCGTACGAGGTCTTGGTCAGCAGCGCCGCCGCCCCGAAGCCGAGCACGAGCGTCATCAGGTAGAAGGCGCCGATCAGACCGATCGCCCACTGCACCGACGCGCGCGCCGCCTTCGACGTGGGCACGGTGTAGAAGCGGATCAGGATGTGGGGCAACCCCGCCGTCCCCAGCACCAGGGCCAGCCCGAGCGAGATGAAGTCGAGCTTGGACCTGAGGTCCACCCCGTACTGCAGGCCGGGTTCGAGGAAGGCCCTGCCCTGGCCGGTGTTCGATGCCGCCTGACCCATCAGGTCGGAGAAGTTGAAGCCGAACTCCTTGAGGGTCAGGAACGTGATCAACACCGTGCCGCTGATCAGCAGGATGGCCTTCACGATCTGCACCCAGGTGGTGCCCTTCATCCCGCCGACGGTGACGTAGAAGACCATCAGCACACCGACACCGGCGATGGTGACGTTTTTGGCCAGACCCGCCTCGAAACCCAGCAGTAGGGAGACCAGCGTTCCGGCGCCGACCATCTGCGCCAGCAGGTAGAAGATCGACACCACGACGGTGGAGACCGAGGCGGCGGTACGGACCGGGCGCTGCTTCATCCGGAACGCCAGCTGGTCGGCCATCGTGTAGCGACCGGAGTTGCGCAGCAGCTCGGCGACGAGCAGCAGCGCCACGAGCCAGGCGACCAGGAAGCCGACGGAGTACAGGAAGCCGTCGTACCCGAAGAGCGCGATGGCGCCGGAGATGCCGAGGAAGGAAGCGGCCGACATGTAGTCGCCGGAGATCGCCAGGCCGTTCTGGAAACCGGAGAAGGACCGGCCGCCGGCGTAGTAGTCGGCAGCAGTCGACGTCTGGCGGCTGGCCCAGACGGTGATGCCGACGGTGATGCTGACCACCGCGAGGAACAGGACAATGGTCAGCGTGCGGTGCTCGTTGGGGTCGGTGGCCGCCAGCAGCACGGCGCCGGAGACGTTCACCGGCCCGCCACCTGGTTGTACTCCCCGCGCAGCTTATCGGCGATCGGGTCGAGCTCACGGCTGGAGAAGCGGCTGTACACGACCGCCAGCAGGAACGTCGAGACGAACTGCAGCAGCCCGAAGATGAGAGCGACGTTGATGTTGCCCACCACCTGAATGTTCATGAAGCCCTCGACGAACGACGACATCAAGACGTAGAGGAGATACCAGGCCATGAACAGGGCGGTCGCGGCGAACGCGAAACCGCGGAAACGCTTGCGCAAGGTGGCGAACTCGTCGCTGCCGTGGATGCGCACGTAGGCTTCATGCTGATCGGTCGTGATGTCTTCCGCCACCGTCGCTCACCTCTACTGGCTCGCCCGGAGTGATCCCGGGTCTGGGGTGCACGTGACCCGTGTCACGTGTGTCGCGCATACTACGAGCGTCCATCCGCTCGGACGAGCGGTGTGGCGAGTGGTGCGGCGGACGGTCGCCCGGGTGCGACGAGCGGCGGGCGAGGCAATCGCGACATAGCCCGCATCGCGCCGTCGTGGCCGTTCGTAGGATGCACAGGTGCATTCAACCGCCGCAGACTTGTCCGGTGTCCCTGTCCCGGGGATGTGCCGGACGAGGGGGTGGCATGCGCGCGCGTGTCACCGGTGATGTGCTCTTTGGCCGTTGCGCGGCCGCCGACTCCATCGACGGCGCCTGCCACGGTCTCGTCGACGACCTGGGCGAGGCCGGGTTCGAGCTCCCCAGCGTGTACCTGCTCGTGGGAGAGCGGATGCGCTGTCACGCCGCCCGCGGTTATTTCCAGGTGGTGGATGGCTTTCCACCCGGGCGAGGCGTGATCGGCGGCGTGGTCGCCAGTGGCCGTGCCGAGGTCATCCCCGACATCTCGACCCGCCCCGACTTCATCGCGGCGATACCGGGCCTCGCGGCCGAGGCGTGCACCCCGGTCCGCTGCAACGGTCACATCGTCGGCGTCGTCAACGTCGAGTCGTACTCGGTGCTGCCGCCCGACACCGGCGAGGTGCTCGAGTCCGCCGCCGAATCCCTCGGCCGGCGGA
>JACCVL010000207.1 GCA_013698185.1 Nocardioidaceae bacterium | reverse complement strand
AACTCGACCGCGACCCGCATCCAGGGAGGCAGCAGGTTGAGGAAGTACGACAGCCGCGCGTCGTCGCGCTCGTGGCCGGGGGAGAGCTGCACCAGCAGCACGGCGCGCTTGTCGCCCAGCTCGTGCCAGCACAAGACCAGTCGCTCAACCCACACCTCTGGTGCGTACAGCCGCTTGGCGTGGGTCAGGCCGGGCGGTGCCTTGACCGAGAGCGCAAACCCGTCGGGGAGCCGGCGGCGCCAGCTGGTAAAGGTGGCCTCTCGTGGTCACCGGTAGAAGCTGGCGTTCAGCTCGACGGTGTCGAACCGCTGCGCGTAGTGCTGCAGCCGTTCGCGCGCCGGAGTGCCCGGCGGGTAGAGGACCCCGTCCCAGTGGTCGTAGCTCCAGCCGGAGGTGCCGATGCGGATGCTCACACCGCCGCTCAGGACGCCACCCGCTCACCGTCGTGCGGCGCATGGCGCACCACCTCGCCGTTGGCGTACACCACCCCGTCGTCGCACCGCGCCTGCACGCGGCCGCCACCGAACTGCTCATCGTAGAGCTTGGCGTAGAGGCCGCCGCGAGCCAGCAGCTCGCCATGGCTGCCCAGCTCGACCACCCGGCCACGTTCAAGCACGAAGATCTGGTCGGCGGCCAGGACGGTCGACAGGCGGTGCGCGATGGCAATGGTCGTCCGGCCTTGCATTACCGTCTCCAGGGCCTGTTGGACGAGGCGCTCGCTGGCGGTGTCGAGCGCGGAGGTCGCCTCGTCGAGGATCAACACCCGCGGGTCGGCGAGGATCACCCTGGCGATCGCCAGGCGCTGCTTCTCTCCGCCGGACAGCCGGTAGCCACGTTCGCCGACCGTGGTGTCGTACCCGTTCTCGAGCCGCTCGATGCGGTCGTGGATGTACGCGGCGCGGGCGGCCGCCTCGAGCTCGTCGTCGGTGGCGTCCTGGCGTGCGTAGCGCAGGTTGTCGCGGACCGTGGCGTGGAAGAGGTAGGACTCCTGGGTGACCACGCCGATGGTCGCGGCCAGGGTGGACTGGGCGAGGTCGCGGACGTCGTGGCCGTCCAGGGTCACCCGACCGTCGTCTACGTCGTACAGCCGCGGCACCAGGTACGACGCGGTCGTCTTCCCTGCGCCGCTCGGACCGACGAAGGCGACCAGCTGCCCGGCGGGGATGTCGAGCGTGACGTCGTGCAGTGTCCACGGCTGCTGACCGTCCGCGTCGGCCCGGTCGCCACCGCTGTAGCGAAAGTAGACCCGCTCGAAGCCGACGTGGCCGGCGACCTCGACCTTGCTGAGTGACGTGGCGTCCGGCCGGTCGACGATGGACGGGGACAGGTCGAGATAGCTGAAGATCCGCTCGAACAGCGCCAGTGACGTCTGCACCTCGACCCCGACCCGCAGCAGCTGCACCACCGGGAACAACAGGCGGGTCTGCAGCGTCGTGAACGCCACGATCGTGCCGGCGGTCAGAGTCGTGGCGCCACCGGCGAGGAACACCCCGGCGATGGACAGCCCGGCGACGAGGTAGACCAGCGACGGGGTCAGTCCGAAGAAGGCCTGTACGAGGGCGAAGAACGACTGGCCGGTCATGGTCTGGCGCACCTGCAGGTCGGCCTGGCGAGCGTTCTCCGCGGAGTAGCGCTCGACCTCGGCACGCTGGCGGTCGAAGACCTTTGCCAGTAGCACTCCTGACACAGACAGGGTCTCCTGCGTGATGGCGGTCATGTCGGCCATGGAGCCTTGGGTCTGACCGGCGATCCGGCGGCGCACCCGGCCCACCCGCACCTGCAGCGCGATGAACACCGGCATCAGCACCAGCGCCACCAGGGTCAGTCGCCACGACAGCACCAGCATCGCCACCAGCGCCGACACCACTGTGACCGAGTTGCCGAGGATCGTCGAGGCGGTGTCGGTGACGACCGTCTGCACGCCCGCGACGTCGTTGCCGAGCCGGCTCTGGATCTCCCCGGTGCGGGTCGAGGTGAAGAATCCGAGGTCCATCCGTTGCAGGTGGGCGAACAGCCGGTCGCGCAGGTCCCGCATCACCCTGTTGCCGAGCTCGGTGGTCAGGTATGTCTGCCAGACGCCGATCAGAGCCGACACCAAGGTGATCGCGACACTCACGCCCACCAGGGCGCCGAGCAGGCCGAGCCGGGGGGCGCCGGTCGACCCGTCCGCCAGTCGGGGGAACAGGGCGCGGTCGAAGATCGCCTGGGTGAGGAACGGGACGACGACGCCGAGCGCCGAGGACCCGACGATGGCCACCGCGATGAGCAGGACGCGTCCGCGGTACGGCTGGAACAGCGCGACGACCCGGCGCCCGGTCCGGTCCGGGGCCGCTGGTTCGGCGGCGCCGGGCGGCCGGGACTCGGCGACGTACGGGGCGATGCTCACTTTGTGACACTGCACTGCCGCAGAGCTCAGTGGCAACCCGAAGGCACGCGATCCCTCGGCTGGCAACCGAAGCCGCGCGGCCTAGAGGTTGGTCTGCTCTGGGTCGAGGTCGGGCAGCCCCCGGTCCTCCGCATCGGCGTCCGGAGTCTGCGGGGCCGGCGGCGGGGCGTCGCCGTCGAGCAGGTACGACGTCATCGACAGCGAGCCGTAGGCGTAGCCGTCGACGAGGACGTCGGTGGCTCCCGAGCCGGCGCCGGCGAGCCCGGCCAGGTAGAGCATCGGGATGAAGTGGTCCGGCGTCGGAACCGCGGTGCCGAAGTCGCGGTGGCCCGCCAGCTGGGGCGCCTTCGCCGGGTCGTCGAGGATGAGCTCCTTGGCCGCGTCGTCGAAGCGCCGCGCCCAGTCGAAGCCGTCGTGCTGTCGGCGCGGTTCCATCCCGGCGAGGTTGTGCACGATGTTGCCGCTGCCCAGGATCAGCACCCCGGCGTCGCGCAGCGGAGCGAGCTTCGCGCCGAGCTCGAGGTGGTAGTCCATCGGCTTGGTCGCGTTGATGGCGAGCTGCACGACGGGGATGTCTGCCATCGGGAAGGCGTGCACGAGGACCGACCAGGTGCCGTGGTCGATACCCCAGCTGTCGACGTCGGAGCCGACCCACGTCGGGGTGACGACGTCAGACACCTCCTCGGCGAGCTCGGGCAGTCCCGGCGCGTCGTAGCGGACATCGAAAAGCTCGGGAGGGAAGCCGAAGAAGTCGTGGATGGTCTTCGGTCGCGGCATGGCGGTCACCGCGGTGGCGTTGATGTACCAGTGCGCGGACACGACCAGGATGGCCCGGGGTTGGGGGACCGACGCACCGAAGGCGCGCCAGGCCTGGGTGTAGCGGTTGGTCTCGAGGGCGTTCATCGGGCTGCCGTGTCCGATGAACGCCGCTGGCATGGTGCTCATGCTGTGCCTCTCCGTCAGCCGCACTGGGAACATCGCCGCGAGCAGTCAAGGCACCCGAGGGTACGTTGTGGGGGTGACGTCAACTGTCGACAAGGCCGTCGAGCTCCAGCGGCTGCACGCCGACCCTGAGCTGTTGTTGCTGGTCAACGTCTGGGACGTCATCACGGCGCGGGTCGTGGCCGACACGCCGGGCACCAGGGCGCTGGCGACCGCGAGTCATTCGATCGCCGCGGCGCAGGGCTACCCCGATGGGGAGCAGATCCCGCGGGACCTGATGATCAGCACGGTCGCCCGGATCGCCGTCGAGGTGGACCTCCCGGTGACGGCGGACCTCGAGGCCGGGTACGGCGACGCGGGTGAGACGGTGCGCCGGGCCATCGACGTGGGCGTCGTCGGCGCCAACCTGGAGGACCAGCTCAAGCCCCTGCCCGATGCCGTGCGGGCGGTGGAGGCAGCGGTCGCAGCCGGCGCGAAGGCGGGCGTGCCGTTCGTGCTGAACGCCCGCACCGACGCCTTCCTCAAGGCCGGAGACAAGGACCCCGCAGCCGTGTTGGCCGACGCCATCGAGCGCGGACTCGCCTACCTCGACGCCGGCGCGTCGACCTTCTTCGTGCCGGGCAGGCTCGATGAGCCCACCGTGACGCGGCTGGTCGAAGCGCTGGGCAGACAGACGATCAACGTCATCGCGGTGCCCGGTTCGCTGGACCTCGACAGCCTGCAGCGTCTCGGCGTCGCCCGGGTGTCCTACGGCCCGTGGAGCCAGAACGTAGCCCTGACCGCGTTGGCGACGCTGGCCGAGGACGTGTACGGCGGTGGCCGCCTGCCCGAGGGCACCCGCACGCTCAACTGAGCGACTACCTGCGGAGGTCCCGCGCGGCCATGTCCGGACCTCAACGCGGCGTTGACGAACCATTGCGCCCCCTGGGCCAGCTGACTCTGAGCTTCTGGTTTGCGCCGCAGCCCCCCGCCGGCGTGCGGGACTGGGGCGGTCATTGAGTGGAGGGCTCAGCAACAACCGTCGTCGCAGCACGAGCCGTCGCAGCTGCCGGTGCCGCAGCAGGGGCAGGCTTCAGTGTCGTTCATGGGTCACCCCCTCCTCGGCCGTATTGGTGGGCGGGCACCAGGTGCCTGGTGCCGGGTCGATGCAGTTCGGGCTGGGCAGCGCGTCGGCCATGTCGACAAGCTCGGTGCGCAGCGTGGTGAGGCGGGCGAGCTCACGGTCGATGCCGACGATGTGTTGGCGGAGCAGGGTTTCGGCCGGCTCACAGGGGCAGACGCCGGTGTCGCGGACCTCAAGCAGCGTCTTGATCTCGCGCAGTCGCAGGCCGAGACGTTGCGCGCCCTGGATGAAGTGCAGCCGGTCGACCGCGTGGTGGTCGTAGCGACGGTGGTCTGCCGGGGTGCGTGCTGGGGGTGGCAGGAGCCCCGCTCGTTCGTAGTAGCGCACCGTGTCGGCGCTGATGCCTACCGAGCGGGCGAGCTGGCTGACGCTGAGCCTGGCCCTCCCCACCGTCGTCTCCGCGGCGGGCGGGCAGCAGCTGTCAAGCGCGAGGGTGGTAGCGGCGGACATGAGGTCGAGGCTAAACCTTGGACCACACTCCAAGGTCAAGCCTCTCTGGGGACCGGTTTTCCCGCGCCCGTCACCGTCTCAGCGCGGGTCCCGGCGCGCGCGGAGCACCGCGTCGTGAATCGTGATCGTCTGGCCCTGGGGATCGGTGGCGGGGCGGGGCCGTGCTTCGGCGACGTCGATGGTCCAGCCGTTGCCGAGTGAGTCGGCGACCTCGTGGGCGGTCCAGCCCATCTCGGCCAACCCGTGACGCGGCATCGTCGTGCACAGGTCGCTGGGGTCGTGTCCGACGACCAGGAGTGTGCCGCCCGGGGCCACGGCCGCGGCGAGGTGGGCGAACAGTGTGCGTCGCGGCCCGGCTGGAAGGTGCAGGAAGAAGGCTGTGACCAGGTCGTAGGTGTCGGTGGCGGGCTCGCGGGTCAGGTCGAGGTGTTGCCACTGGACCTGCAGTCCGAGCCGTTCTGCTTGCGCCGCGGCACGTGCCAGGGCCGTCGTCGAGAGCTCGGCGCCGGTGACGTGCCAACCGCGGCTCGCGAGCCACACGGCGTCCGCCCCTTCGCCCGAGCCGGCATCGAGCGCCGTGCCCGGCGCCAGGTCGGCCACCTCCGTGACCAGGACGGTGTTCGGGTTCCCGCTCCAGGCTTGTGTCCGGGACCGGTAGCGCTCGTCCCAAGCCTGCTCGCCGTAGACCGGCTCGTGGCGCTGAGCTTCCAGCGCTGCCCGGGTGTCCTCCGCAATCAGGTCGCCATTGATGGCCGCGCCGGCGCTCAGTCCTGCGGCCGCCGAGCTGATGACCTGCGCCTGTATGTCGGAGATGTTGCCCGCGGCCCAGACCCCCGCGACGGACGTCGCTCCGGTGGGGTCGGCCTCGATCCGCGTGCCCAGCACATGCTCACCCATCAGTACGTCCACTGGGGTGAGGCCGAGCGGTGCGAGTAGCTCGGCGCGGGCGGTGAATCGCGGTGCGACGACCAGCGCGTCGAGCGGTACTCGGCGGCCGTCGTCGAGTCGTACTCCGGTCAGACCGGTCGGATCAACATCGACCTGCACGACGTCGCCGTCGACGACGACGACGCCCAGCGCGTCGAGCTGCTCGCGCTGCTCGTCGATCAGCGCTGGCCCGGTGTGTTGGAGGACGGTCACGTGTGGGCTGAGCTGCCGGAACATGAGCGCCTGATGCGCGGCCATCGGACCGGTCACCAGCACGCCGATCCGCTGGTCGCGGACCTCCCAGCCATGGCAGTAGGGGCAGTGCAGCACGTCGTTGCCCCACCGGGCGGCGAGACCGGGGACCTCGGGGAGCACGTCACGCAGACCGGTCGCGACCAGGAGCCGCCGGGCGGTCACCGCTCGCTGGCTGATCTCGACGCGGAAGCGATCGCCCTGGCGTCGTACGGCGGTCACCATGCCAGCCTCGACCCGCCCTCCGTATCTGGCGACCTCGGCGTTGCCTATCGCCTGGATGTCTGCTGGCGGGGTGCCGTCGCGGGTGAGAAAGTTGTGGACATGTTCTGCCGGTGCGTTGCGCGGGTCACCCGCGTCTACGACCAGCACCGATCGGCGTGACCGGGCCAGGGCCACGGCACCGCTGAGCCCGGCGGCGCCGCCGCCGATGACCACCACGTCATACATCTCGTCCATGGCTCAAGCCTGCGTGCGCGTCGGGCCGCTTGACAAATGATGTTGCCATGACGGCAAATGAGCCGATGAACGACGACGAGGTGCTCGAAGGGGTAGGCCCACGACTACGAGCTGTGCGCAAGGAGCGAGGCGTGACACTGGCCGAGCTGTCGACGGCGACCGGCATCTCGGTGAGCACACTGTCGCGGCTCGAAGCTGGCAGGCGCCGACCGACGCTCGAGCTGCTGTTGCCGCTGTCACGAGCCCACCAGGTGGCTCTCGACGAGCTCGTCGGCGCTGCCCCGACGGGAGACCCGCGGGTGCGTACCAAGCCGGTGCACCGCCACGGCCGGACGCTCATCGCGCTGACCCGGCGCCCGGGTGGACTGCAGGCGTACAAGATGCTCGTCCCGCCTGGCGAGCCCGAGACCCCGCTGCAAAGCCACGAAGGCTACGAATGGATGTACGTGCTCAACGGCCGGCTGCGGCTACGGCTGGGCGAGCTCGACCTGGTCTTGAAAGCCGGCGAGGCCGCCGAGTTCGACACCCACACCCCGCACTGGTTCGGCAGCTCCGGACGTCAGCCGGTCGAGGTGCTCATCCTGTTCGGCCCCCAGGGTGAGCGGGTGCACATCCGTGCCCGGACGGGTGGCAAGCGAGTGCCCAGCGACGAAGCCCCCAGCGAGGTGTGAAAAAATATATCGTCAGACGCATAAGTGCAGTTCAGACGGGTGCGCCCGGCAGGATTCGAACCTGCGACCGGTGGATTAGAAGCTCCATACAGGGGTGCCCGCTGACCTGCGGTGATGTGCTCGACACGCCTGCTGACCTGGCATTACTGCGCTCAGTAGTTGCCAACGCTTCGCACCGGTTGCCGTGCTCTTGTGCCCCGCTCGTGCCCCGAAAGGGCG
>JACCVL010000202.1 GCA_013698185.1 Nocardioidaceae bacterium | reverse complement strand
CTCTGCCAGCGCGTGACAACGATCGCTAGCGTGACCCCGACATGACTGCCACCACGACGATTGCCGACCTCCAGGCGTACGACCGCGCGCATCTGTGGCATCCGTACACCTCGATGACGCACCCCTCGCCCACTCGGGTGGTCGTCGAGGCGCAGGGCGTCCGCCTGCGGCTGGGCGACGGTCAGGAGGTCGTCGACGCGATGTCCTCGTGGTGGAGCGCGGTGCACGGGTACCGCCATCCGGTGCTCGACGACGCCGCCCGCGGCCAGCTCGACCAGATGGCGCACGTGATGTTCGGCGGTCTGACCCACGCCCCGGCGGTCGAGCTCGCGAGGCGCCTGGTCGACCTCACTCCGCCCGGGCTGGAGCATGTCTTCCTCGCCGACTCCGGCTCGGTGGCTGTCGAGGTGGCCATCAAGATCGCGCTGCAGGCCCAGCGCGGTCGGGGCCATCGCGAGCGCACCCGGCTGCTGAGCCTGCGCGGCGGCTACCACGGCGACACCTACGGGGCCATGTCGGTGTGCGACCCGGTGGGCGGGATGCACACCATGTTCGCGGCGACACTGCCCCAGCAGGTCTTTGCACCGCGCCCGCCGGCGCCGGGCGGCGACGTCGAGGGCTGGGCTGCTGCCGTGCACGCACTGGTCGAACGGCACGGCCACGAGCTGGCGGCCGTCGTCGCCGAGCCCGTGCTGCAGGGAGCCGGCGGCATGCATGTCTTCGACCCGGAGTGCCTGCGGGTGCTGCGCGCGGTGTGCGACGCCCACGGACTGCTGTTGGTGCTTGACGAGATCGCCACCGGCTTCGGCCGCACCGGGGCCCTGTTCGCCTCCGAGCATGCGGCCGTGGTGCCGGACGTGATGTGCGTCGGCAAGGCGCTGACCGGCGGCTACCTGACCCTGTCCGCCGTGCTCGTGACCGGTGCGGTCGCCGATGCGGTGTCGGACTCGGACTCAGGCGTGCTGATGCACGGCCCCACCTACATGGGCAACCCGCTGGCCTGTGCGGTCGCGGGGGCCTCGCTCGACCTGCTGGTCTCGTCGGACTGGGCGGCCCAGGTGGCTGCGGTGTCGGCCGGGCTCGAGGATGGGCTGCGGCCGCTGGCCGAGGTGGCGGGGGTAGGCGAGGTGCGGGTGCTCGGTGCCGTTGGAGTCGTCCAGCTCGACCGGCCGGTGGACGTCGAGCGGGCCACCGCGGCGGCCCTGCGCACCGGCGTGTGGTTGCGGCCGTTTCGCGACCTCGTCTACACGATGCCGCCGTACGTGACCGACGGCGACGACGTGCGGCTGATCACCGACGCCGTGAGAGCAGCCGTTCTGGGCGAGGTATCGGGGTGAGCGCGCTCGACGACTGGCTCAGCAGGAGCGCGGCGGCCCGCTCGGCCGCGAGCACGCAGCGGCGACTACTGGCACGCAACCCGAAGCCGGTCGGCATCGACCTGGCCGGCAACGACTACCTCGGCCTGTGCTGCCATCCCCACGTCGTGGCGGCGGCCGCGGCGGCGACACACCGCTGGGGCGCCGGTGCCGGTGCGTCGCGGCTGGTGACGGGCACCTTGGCTCTGCACCAGGCGCTAGAGCAGCGACTCGCCGCGGCGCTCGGGCACGAGGCGGCGCTAGTGACGTCGACGGGCTACCACGCCAACCTGGCCGTCGTGACCGCCCTCGCCGACGTCGACACCGTCATCGTCTCCGACGCCCACGTGCATGCCTCGCTCGTCGATGCCTGCCGCCTCGCCCGCGGCGAGGTGACCGTCGTGCCGCACACCGACCCCGCGACCGTCGAGACGGTGCTGGCCGCGCGGCGCCGACCCCGCGCACTGGTGCTGACCGAGTCGATCTTCTCCGTGCTCGGCGACGCCGCACCGCTGACCGAGCTCGCCGCGGTCTGCGCTCGGCACGATGCCACCTTGCTGGTCGACGAGGCACACGGCCTCGGCGTCGCGGGGACCCAAGGGCTGGGCCTGCTCACCGAGCTGTGCACGGCCGCCGACGTGGTCGTCACGCTCACGCTGTCGAAGTCGCTCGGCAGCCAAGGTGGCGCGGTGGTCGGCAGCCGCGCGGTCATCGACCACGTCGTCAACACCGCCCGGCCCTTCATCTTCGACACCGGTCTGGCCCCCGCCGCCACGGCAGCCGCGCTGGCCGCCTTCGAGCTCCTGCTGGCACATCCCGAGCTCGCGACCGCCGTCCGCCGCCGGGCGGACCAGCTCGCCGAGGCGTGCGGCGTGCCACCCACCGCCGGTGCGATCCTGCCGGTGCCGATGCCCTCCGCCGACATCGCAATGGCCGCCCAGGCCGACCTGCGCGAGCACGGGGTGCTGGTGGGGTGCTTTCGCCCCCCGTCGGTGCCCGACCAGACATCGCGGTTGCGGCTCACCGCGCACGCGACCCTCACCGACGACGACGTCCAGCAGGCGACCGAAGCGCTGACGCGGGTCCTGCATGGCTGAGCTCGAGCGGCCACCCGCCCGCTTCGTGCTCGTCACCGGCACCGACACCGGGGTGGGCAAGACCGTCACGACCGCCGCTCTCGCGGTGCGTCACCTCCGCGCCGGCCGAAGCATTGTGGTGGTCAAGGCGACGCAGACCGGCGTAGCGCCCGGCGCAGAGGGTGACGTCGACGTCGTACGCCGGCTGTCGGGGGCGGTCCATACCGTCGAGCTGGTGCGGCTGGGGGCGCCGCTGGCCCCGGAGTCCGCAGCGCGGCGTGCCGGCACCGAGCTGCCGACGGCCGCCGAGCTCGCCGGACGCATCGTGGCTGCTGCTGCGGCCACCGGCGCCGACGTCGTGCTCATCGAGGGAGCGGGCGGGGTGGCGGTGCGCATCGATCTCAACGGTGCGACCGTGCTCGACCTCGGCCGTGCCCTGGCGGTGCACGGCGACGTCCACGTCGTCGTGGTGGCCCACGCGGGGCTGGGCACGCTCAACCACACCGCACTGACCGTGAGCGCCATCCACGCCGCCGGGCTCGCCATCGCCGGCCTCGTCATCGGCTCCTGGCCCGCCGTGCCCGACCTGGCGGCGACGGTCAACCGCGACGACCTGCCCCGGATCACCGGGCTGCCGCTGTTGGCGGCGGTGCCCGCGGGGGCGGGCGGCCTGCCGCCGGAGG
>JACCVL010000142.1 GCA_013698185.1 Nocardioidaceae bacterium | reverse complement strand
GAGCTGCTCCAAGATCATGAAGAAGGCGATCACCATGATGATGGCCGGCAGGACGGTGGCGACGATCTTGCCGGTCGGGGTGTCGCCGAGGAGCTTGGCGACACCTGCGGCGATCACACCGGAGATCGCGGCCGCGAGCACGAAGATCACGATGGCCACGATGATGTTGGGCAGGTACGCCAGCACGTCGTTCATGAAGTCGGTGAGCGCCGGGATCTCCAGCGTGCCGATCGCCGTGAACAGGAAGAACACGAAGATGAGGTAGAAGACGAGCGTGGCGATCGCTGCTGAGGGACTGGCGCCGGGCACGACCCTCTCGACGTACTGGTTCGCGTCGGAGTTGTGCAGGGTTCGGTCGACTCCCAGCTTCTCCAGCAGCTTGGCGATGATCGTGGAAACGACCCGGGCCACGATATAGCCGATGAGCAGGATGAGCAGGAAGCCGAGGAGCTTCGGCAGGAAGCCGAAGAAGCCGTCCAGTGCGGTCTGGAAGCTTTCACCCACGTTCAGGGCGAGGTTCTGGCGGGGCATGGGTCACCTTCCGGTTGACTGAAATCGGTCTCTGCCGTTGATACCCAACCACCTTACGGTGTAAACTCCCAAAATCGCGTGAGCCTGAATCGCGTGTCTTGCCCTTTTCCTGTGGTCCAACAGCACGCCACAGCCACCCATGCCGAGAGGGCGACGTGTGACCAGCTCACTGGCGGTCTCCGTTCCGCGCGCCGAGCGGGAGGAACGCACTCGCCAACTGCTTGCCGAGGCTCGTCGCACCACCAGCCCGCGGCGTCGTCGTCAGCTCGAGGACCGGGCGATCGAGGCCAATGTCGCGGTGGCTGCGTCGGTGGCCCACCGTTTCCAGGGACGCGGTCTGGAGACCGACGACCTGGAGCAGGTGGCCTACCTCGGCCTTGTCAAGGCGGTACGCCGCTTCGAAGACGGTCGTGGCTGCTCGTTCCTGTCCTTCGCCGTGCCGACCATCCGGGGCGAGATCAAGCGGCACTTCCGCGACCACGTCTGGGCGGTCCGTCCGCCGCGACGCCTGCAGGAGGTGCGCGCCGACATCCCCGCGGCGCAAGAGTCGTTGAGCGCGCGGCTGCACAGGTCGCCGACGCCCCATGAGCTCGCCGACTTCATCGGTGCCGACGTCGAGCAGGTCGTCGAGGCGTTGTCGAGCGGCATGCACTTCCGTGCAGTGTCGCTCGACCAGCCGACGGAGGCAGCGAGCGGGACCTCGCCGCGGACACCGCTGCACGAGCTGATGGGTGCCGCCGACGGTGGCTACGCCCGCGCCGAGGTGGCCATCGACCTGCGCGACGCCATCGCCACGCTGTCCGACCGCGACCGGAAGATTTTGAACTGGCGGGTCACGGAGGAATGGACCCAGCGACAGATCGCCGATGAGCTGCAGCTCAGCCAGATGCAGGTGTCGCGGCTGCTCCGCTCGATCCTGGACCGGCTGCGCGAGCAACTGGCTCGCTGACCCACGCAGCCGGCCCATGGGTCTCGTGCAGCGCTGTGCTCAGGTGCCCACCCGGTCGATCTTGGTGTGGTAGCGCTGCCCGGCCTTGCCGCCGAGGAAGGCTGCAAGCAGCGTCCCCAGCAAGACGGCGGCCAACGCGATGAGGCCGCCGATGGTGGCCGAGTCGGTCGGGATGGGCAGCGCCGGCAGGTCGACCCGCTGGAAGATGTTGTACTCGCTGCCGAAAAGTGCGCCCACGCCTGCCACCAGCAGGGTGATCAGCAAGCCGATGAGCCACACCGCGACGCCCTGACGGCCGCCGTCGAAGCGGGACATCCGTCCGGCCACGTACCCGCCGGCGAAGTAGGCGAGCATCAAGACCAGCAGGAGGGCGATGCCGGCGCCGATGCCGATGCTTCCGGCCTGGCGCTCGGCCTCGCTCTGGGTGATGTTCACGTTCGCGCTCACGGCTGCCGCGATCGCGCCCACGATGCCGGCCAGGATCAGCGTCATGCCGACCGCGACCAGCCAGCCAAAGAAGGCCGCGCCGATGTTGGTGCCGCCGTACTCGTCTCGTCGGCGGGTCGCTAGGTCGTCCTCGTGCGAGCTGCGCATGCCTTGCGCGCTGGTGCTGCGCGGCGTGGACTCAACGGGCTCGGATCGCCGCGTGGTGGTGGTTTCGGTGGTCGTCGTCGGTTCGCTGCCGCTGGAGTCGGCTGGTGGTGGCACCTTGCTGCTCATGAGGTCCTCCGTGTCGGTGTGTTCTGGTGACGATACTCAGGGTTCGATACCCGGCGGCGGATGCCGCTAAACGGGGCAGCCTTACGCCGTAAACTCTTCTGCCGGATCGTGTTTAGGTGTCCGGTGCCGGGGTAACGGGGGAGTAGCACCATGACCAAGACCTCCCGACGGGAGGCATCCCTTGCACATGACGAAGGAGTTCCGCATGGATCTGGGCAATGTCCAGCAGCTGGTTGGCAG
>JACCVL010000131.1 GCA_013698185.1 Nocardioidaceae bacterium | reverse complement strand
GTCGACTTCCGCGGCGGGCAGCTGCTCGCGCACGGCGGCGAGCGCCTCGGGGGTCAGGCGGGTGGCCAACACCGCCCGGTCGGGGTGCGCGGCGCCGAGTGCCTGCAGGGCTGCCACCACCTGGCCGGCGGTCTTGCCGGTGCCGAGGACGACCTCCGGGTCGCCGGTACGCCGGTGCCGGTCGGTGTCGAGTCGCGCCCAGCCGAGGTCGTGGACGCCGGCACCGGGGCGCTGTCCGGACGGGTCCTCCACGGCGGCGAATCTAGCCCTAGGCTGGCCTGATGCCTGGAGTGCCTCCTGCCCGCTACGCCTACCTCGGGCCTGTCGGCACGTTCACCGAGCAGGCCCTTCGGGCGCTGCCGGCCGCTCGCGGCGCGCACGTCGAGCCCTACATCGGTGTCGCGGCCGCCCTCGAGGCGGTGCGCGTCGGGGACGCCGACGGGGCCGTCGTGCCGTTGGAGAACTCCGTCGAGGGCTCGGTCTCGGTCACCCTCGACGAGCTCGCCACCGGTGAGCCGCTGGTGATCACCCGTGAGGTCACCGTGCCGGTGGAGCTGGCGCTGTTGACGCGGCCGGGTCGGGACCTGTACGCGGTGCGGACCGTGGCGACGCACCCGCACGCGGCGGCGCAGTGCCGGAGCTGGTTGGCCCGGCACCTGCCCGACGTCGAGGTGGTGCCGCTCGGATCGACCGCGCAGGCGGCTCAGATGGTGGGCGGACCCGACGCGATCTACGACGCCGCGATAGCCGCACCGATCGCCGCCGAGCACTACCGGCTGTCGGTCCTCGCCTCCCGCATCGGGGACAACCCCGACGCGATCACCCGCTTCGTGCTGGTGTCGCGACCCGGCGCGCTGCCGCCCCGTACCGGTGCGGACAAGACCACGTTGGTCGCCTTCATCCGCGACGACCATCCTGGCGCGCTGCTGGAGGTGCTCGACCAGTTCGCGTTGCGCGGGGTCAACCTGACCCGGATCGAGTCGCGGCCGACCGGGTCGGCGCTGGGGCGCTACTGCTTCTCCATCGACTGTGAGGGCCATATCGCCGAGGCTCGGGTGGGTGAGGCGCTGATGGGACTGCGGCGGGTCTGCGCCGACATCCGCTTCCTGGGCTCCTATCCGCGGCTCGACGAGGTCGAGACGTCGGTGCGCACCGGCACCGGTGACGCCGACTACGCCGACGCGACGAGCTGGTTGGCGCGGCTGCGGACCGGTGGCTGAGCGGCGGATGTCGACGGCATCAGCGCGCATGCAGCGCCGTGGCGTTGGTTGCACTTAGTGTCAGCGTCGTGACTGAATCCACCGAAGGCATCGTGGGTCTCCTCCCCCTGTTGCTGTCGATCCTCGCCTTGCTGGTCGCTGTGGTGGCGCTGCGCCGTACGAATGCAGCGGCTCGCCGGCGGGCGGCCCGTCGGGTGCCGGCCAACCTCGACGCGGTGGCCCGTGCGGTCAGCGACCTCCGTGTGGATGCGGCCCGGGCACTGCGGCACCTGGCGGTGGTGCGCTACGACGCCTTCGGTGACATGGGCGGGCACCTGTCCTGGTCGCTGGCCATCCTCGACGACGAGGGCGACGGGATCGTGCTGACCGCCATCCACGGCCGCTCCGACACCCGTACGTACGCCAAGAACGTCGCCGACTGGTCGTCCAGCACCCAGCTGTCGCCGGAGGAGACCGAGGCCATCGCGCTGGCCCGGCGCTGACGCCTGCTTCCCTCCCGCGCTGGGCCCGCGCCGTGCCCGCCCCACGTACACGCCCGCGCCGCGCCACGTAAACGTGGCGGAGAGACCCTTTACGTGGCGCGCACACCCCGTAAACCCACCCCCAGCAACGTTTACGTGGCGCAGGTCCAGTGTCGCGCGGCGGCCGCGATGCGACCGGCTAGATTCAGCGCGCCACGCGCACCAGCAACGTGCCAGCCAGCACCCGGCAGTGCAGCTCACGCCCGGCCCCGATCGGATCCCCGTCGAGCTGGCGGGCCTGCGGCTGGGCGGTGCGTACGACGACGGTGGAGCCGGTCAGGCGGACCAGCTGGGCATCGGTGCCTCGCGCGCGGCGGAGCACCCGGACGACCACCGAGACCCAGCCCCACACCTGTCGCGGCGCGACCACGACCACGTCGAGCCGGCCGTCGTCAAAACGCGCGTCGGGCAGCAGCGGGATGCCCGCCTGCAGCAGACCGACGTTGCCGACCACGACGGTGCGGGCTCGGTGGCGGACGAACTGCTCGCCGTCGACCGACACCTCGACCCGGCTGGCGGGGTAGCGAAAGTTGCGCAGTGCCGACACCACATAGGCCCGCCAGCCCAGCTGTGCCTTGAGCGCCTCCGACGCCCCGGCCATGACCGCGGCGTCGAAGCCCAGGCCGGCCATGACCGTGAAACAGGTCTCGGGCAGCCCGTCGCCGCTCACCTCGACGGCGTCAATGGCCCGGTCCTGACCGGACAGTGCGACGTCCATCGCCTCGACCGCGCGCAGCGGCAGGTTCAGGTTGCGGGCCAGCAGGTTGCCGGTGCCCAGAGGCACGATCCCTACCGGGACCCCGGTACGGGCGAGCTCGGCGCACACGACGCGGACGGTGCCGTCGCCGCCCGCGGCGATGACCATGTCGGAGCCGGCGGCCAGCGCGGCTTCGCTCATCGCCACCCCGGGATCGTCCGCGGTGGTCTGGTAGATCGTCGGCGGCTGCCAGCCGTGCCGGGCCGCCGCCTCGGTGATGAGCCGGCGAAAAGCGGAGACATCGTCAATCTTGGTCGGGTTGAGCACGACCGCGAGCCGCGACGGCCGCTCACCGGTAGACGTCGGTGCCGGGCCGGTGACGGCCGGCCGCCAGGGCACGATGACCACCGCGAGCAGCAGCGGGACCAGGGCCCCGAGCGCCCAGCCCGCGACCACGTCGCTGGCGTAATGCACCCCCAGCAGGACCCGGTTGACCCCGATCAGCACGCCGACCAGCACCCAGGCCAGGTCCAGCATGCGGCGCCGAGTCCGGGACGCCACCGACATGTGGGTCAGCAGCACGGCCGTTGCGACCAGCAGTCCGGCCCCGGCAGCGTGCCCGGACGGGAACGACTGCCCGCCGACCGACGTGATCGGCTCGGCCCAGAACGGCCGCGGCCGGTCGAAGACCAGCTTGGCCAGGGGCGCGATCGCCGTGACGAGCAGCACCGACACCGCGACCCACGCCCCCACCCGGCCCCGCCCGCGTACGGTGGCGCTGACCGCGACCACGAGCAGCCCGACCCGTACGACGGTCGGTTCGCTCACGAGCGCCAGCAGCTCGAGCCCGCGAACCAGCCGGCGATGACCGGCCACCCAGTCGTAGGCGGCTTGGTCGATGTCGACGTCGAGACCGCGCAGCGGTGACCAGCCGGTGGTGACCAGCCAGCTGACCAGGGCTGTGACCAGGAGCAGGGCCAACCCGGTGCCGAGGACCACGCGCCGGCGCGCATCGAGGGCGCTCACGTCGAAGGCCACGGCCCTCCCCGGGTCGAAACCGGCGGCCCCGCCGCTCAGCATGGTGACGGCGGATCGGTGATCCGGCGCCCGCCCAGGCTACGGCTCGACGCGCCCGGAGCGATCGTTAGGCTGGCGATGTGATCGACCCCCGGCTGTTGCGCGACGACCCCGACCGTGTCCGCGCCGCCCAGCGGCGCCGGGGGGAGTCCGACGCCGTCGTCGACGACCTGCTCGCGGCCGACGCCTCCCGGCGTGAGTCGATCGCAGCCTTCGAGCGCCTGCGCGCCGAGCAGAAGCAGCTCGGCAAGCAGATCCCCGCGGCACAAGGCGACCAGCGCGCCGCGCTGCTCGCGCAGACCAAGGAGCTCGCCACGCGGGTGAAGGCCGCTGAGGCCGCGCAGGCCGTGGCCGACCAGACGTTCAGCACGCTGATGGCCGGGTTGCCCAACGTGGCCGACGAGCGGGCCCCGGCAGGCGGCGAGGACGACTACGTGGTGCTCGAGCACCACGGCAGCGTCCGCGACTTCGACGCCGAGGGGTTCGCGCCCCGCGACCACATCGAGATCGGCACCATGCTCAAGGCGATCGACGTCGAGCGGGGGGCGAAGGTGTCCGGTGCACGCTTCTACTTCCTCACCGGTGTCGGCGCGATGCTCGAGCTCGCGTTGGTGCAAATGGCGATGGAGCGGGCCGAGCAGTGGGGCTTCACGCCGATGATCCCGCCGGCACTGGTGCGGCCGCGGGCGATGGATGGGACCGGCTTTCTGGGCCAGGCCGCCGCCGACGTCTACCACCTGCCCGCCGACGACCTGTACCTCGTCGGCACCTCTGAGGTGCCGCTCGCGGCGTACCACAGTGACGAGCTGCTGGACGCCTCGTCGCTGCCGCGCCGCTACGTTGCGTCCAGCCCCTGCTTCCGGCGAGAGGCGGGCTCGTACGGCAAGGACACGCGCGGGATCTTCCGGGTGCACTGGTTCGACAAGGTGGAGATGTTCACCTACACCACGGTGGCGGATTCCTACGCCGAGCATGAGCGGCTGTTGTCCTACGAGCGCGAGTGGCTGACCGCGCTGGAGCTGCCGTTCCGGGTGATCGACGTCGCGGCCGGAGACCTCGGTGCCTCTGCGGTGCGCAAGTTCGACTGCGAGGCGTGGATCCCCACACAGGGCCGCTACCGCGAGCTCACCTCGACCTCGAACTGCACCCAGTTCCAGGCCCGCCGGCTGGAGATCCGTGTCCGCGGTGCCGGTGGCGCCACGGCCACCGAGCCCGCGGCCACCCTGAACGGCACCCTGTGCGCGATCCCACGCACGATCGTCGCCCTGCTGGAGAACCACCAGCTCGCCGACGGGTCGGTACGCATCCCGCTGCCGCTCCAGCCGTACCTGCAGGGGCGCGACGTGCTGAAGCCCGCCGGAACCGACGAGTGAGGCACCCTGCGCCGGGGTGGGTGCCGAAGGTCGTCGCCCTGGATGTCGACGGCACCCTGCTCGACTGGGTCGACGGCAACGAGGTGATGTCGACGGCGGTCGTGGACGCCGTCCGCCGGGTGCGTGCGGCGGGGGTGCACGTCGTCATCGCCACCGGCCGGTCGTTGCCCGGCGTGCTCGATGCCGCGGACATGCTCGAGCTCGATGGCGGTCTCTGCGTGGCGAGCAACGGCGCGGTCGTCTTCGACCACCCGCCGGTCGAGCTGGTGCACACCGTCACCTTCGACGCGTCCAAGGCGGTGGCGCAGCTGCTCGAGCACGTGCCGGACGCCGCGGTGGCCGTCGAGGAGGTCGGCACCGGCTACCGGATCAACAAGGCGTTCCCCGAGGGCGAGATCCAAGGTGAGCTGGTGCTGCAGAGCGTCGAGGAGCTCGTCGCCGAGCCGGTGACACGCGTGATCATCCGCAGTCCCGACGCGTCGGCCGAGGAGTTCGCCGACCTGGCGGAGGGCCTCGGGCTGCAGGGCACCAACTACTACGTCGGATACACGGCCTGGCTCGACCTGGCCCCGACCGGGGTGTCCAAGGCGTCGGGCCTGCAGGTCGTCGTCGACCGGCTGGGCGTCGACGCGGCCGATGTGCTCGCCATCGGCGACGGGAACAACGACGTCGAGATGCTGCGCTGGGCCGGGCACGGGGTGGCGATGGGGCAGGCGCCGCTGGAGGTGCAGGAGGCCGCCGACGATGTGACCGAGACGGTCGAGCGGGACGGGGCCGTCCGCGAGTTGTCGCGCTGGTTCTGAGCCCCGTCCGCGGCTGCGCTCCGCTCCCGTACAGCACAGCGCGGAGGGCCCGCGTTGGCCACCCCGGGAGGGGTTAGCCCCCCATACGGGGGGTGGCTCGATGACTTCTCAGGTGCCGGTCCAGCTGGTGCTGTGCGGTCTCGCGCCGCTGCACGGCTTCGCGCAGCGCGGACCGGAGCCCGCCCGGCTGGTGCGCGGCCTTGGCGGAGTCCACCACCTCACGCACCTTGCGGGAGCTCTCACGCAACTGGGCTCGAAGCTCGGCTTCCACGCTGTCGGTCACAGTCGGTGCTCCCCTTGGATCGCTCCGGTTCGTACGAGGGGTTCGAGGCGGACGGTCGGCCGGATGGGCGTCCCTCAGAGGTACATGCCGCCACCCGAGCCGTGACCATCGCCGGGGCCAGTGGGCCGGGGCGGCCCCGGCGGCATACCGGGCATCCCACCGGGCTGTGCGTCGTGCCCACCGGGGAGCGCCTTACGCATCTGCTCCAACTGGGCCCGCGCTGCCATCTGCTGGGCGTAGATGGCGGTCTGGATGCCATGGAACAGGCCTTCGAGCCAGCCCACCAGCTGGGCCTGCGCGATCCGCAGCTCTGCCTCGGACGGGGTGTCGGAGCCGAACGGCAGGCTCAGCCGCTCGAGCTCGTCGACGAGCTCGGGGGCCAACCCCTCCTCGAGCTCACGGATCGACGAGTAGTGGATGTCACGCAGCCGGGCTCGGCTGGCCTCGTCGAGCGGTGCGGACTTCACCTCCTCCAACAGCTGGCGGATCATGCTGCCGATGCGCATCACCTTGGCCGGCTGCTCAATCAGGTCGGTCACCGGTCGCTGCTGGTCCTCACCGGGGGCAACGTCCTCGGGATCGGACGGGAGGTAGTGCACCTCGGTGGCAGCATCGGTCCCGCCCTCGCCGGGCTGGGTCTGGTCGGGTCGCTGGTCGCTCATGCCTGCGAGCCTACGACCGGCGGCGCGCCTACGCCTGAGTGGTGGTGAGCAGCACCTTGCCGACCACCTCGCCGCCGTCGAGGAGCCGGTGGGCCTCGGCCGCCTGGTCCAGCGGCAGCGTGGCGTGCACGACGGGACGCACCGTCCCGTCCGCCACCAGCGGCCACACGTGCTCGCGGACGGCCGCCACGATGGCCGCCTTTTCCGCCGCCGGGCGACCTCGCAGCGTGGTGGCGAGTACCGCCGCCCGTTTGGCCAGCAGCGAGGCCAGGTCGAGCTCGCCCTTGGCGCCACCCTGGAGTCCGATGATGACGAGCCGCCCGGAGGTGGCGAGCACGTCGACGTTGCGTTGGAGGTAGGACGCGCCGAGCATGTCGAGCACGACGTCGGCGCCGCGTCCGTCGGTGGCGCGCTTGACCTCCTCGACGAAGTCCTGCTGCTTGTGGTCAATGAGGATGTCGGCGCCGTACTCTGCGCACCGCTGAAGTCGATCGGGTGATCCGGCTGTCACGGCGACCCGGGCACCGACGGCGACCGCGAGCTGGATCGCCATGGTGCCGATCCCGCCGGC
>JACCVL010000042.1 GCA_013698185.1 Nocardioidaceae bacterium | reverse complement strand
ACCAGCACCGCATCGACCGGCTCGACGCCGGCGAGGATCAGGCCGACCATGGCGCCTGGCAGGAACACCAGTCCGGTCGCCTTGGTCGTCTCGACCTGGGGAGTGATCGCGCTGCGCAGTGCGCTGCGCAGGTGCGGCCGCATCGCTGTGCGGGAGTCTTGTCCGAGGGCGAGCCGCGCCTCGATCTCGGCCCTCTTGTCCGTGGCCTCCTCCAGCACGCGCCGGGCGGCGAGCACCGTCGCGGCCATGGAGTTGCCGACCATCATGCCGCCGAGGGGGACCAGGGTGCGCCCTTCCAGCGGGAAGACACCCAGGCCGAACAGCACGCCGAGGGTGACCACGGCGGCGGCCCCGAAAGCAATCAGGGCGACCAGGCGCAAGCCGGGGACCTGTGGTGCCCGGCGAGACGCCACTCCGGCGGCGTAGACCACCATCGCGGCCACCCAGAGCCACGACCACAGCAGCGACCGATCGGGGTCGATCACCAGCTCGAGGGCGGCACCCACGAGCAGCAACTGCACCAGGGCGCGGGCGGCTGCGACCAGAACCTGCTGCTCCAGGCGCAGGTGCAGCGCCACCGACAACGCCGCCGCCACACCGACGAGCAACAGCGACACGGCCAGCCCGGTCCACGTCACCACCGCGCCGTCACCCACCATCAGGGCACTCCTTTCATCGCTGCTGCTCCAGCCGGCCGTCCTCCAGGTGCCAGACCTCGTCCGCGATTCGGGTCAGCTGGGCCTGGTCGTGGGTGACCCACACCAGGGTGGTTCCAGCGGCGGCGAGGTCGCGGGCAGCCTGCTCGAAGACGTCGGCGGCCGCGCGGTCCAGCGACGAGGTCGGCTCGTCGAGCAGCAGCGCCTCCGGGCCGGTGATGAGTGTGCGGGCGAGGCATACTCGCTGTTGCTCGCCACCGGAGAGCTGATGGGCATCTCGGTCCATCAGCTCCGGCTCCACCACCGCCCGGCGCAGCGCCTGCTCAAGCTCGTCGCCGGTCGCACCGGGCGAGGCCTCGGTCAGGTTGTCGCGCACCGTGCCGGGGAACGGGGTGGGCCGCTGGAAGACCATCCCGACCCGACGCCGCAAGGTGAGCGGGTCCAGCGTGGTCACGTCGTCGCCGCGGTAGCGCACCAGGCCCGACTCCGAGACGTCGAGCCGGTTGACCAGCCGCAGCAGGGTGGTCTTGCCCGAGCCGGAGGGCCCGGTCACGACCGTGATCCGGCCGACGGCGAAGCCCGCCGACGCGCCGTCGAGGACACGGCGCCCCGCTCGTTGCATCACAACCTGGTCGAGCTCGATCGCCAGGGCCTGATCCACGGGCATCAGTGTGCACTGGCACGGGCGGGCCCCCACCCCTGTCGACAGCGTCGCGCCCGCTCAGCTGTCGCCGACCAGACGGACGACGGTGTCCCAGGCGGTGGCGCGCTCGACCGGGCCGTCGACCGGCCGCGCCGCCACCTCCGTACGCGCCGGCGTGAAACCGGGCCGCGTCACCTCCTGCACCGTCCACAGCAGGTCGGGGTCCTGCGGGCCACCCGTGCCCTCGGTGAGGTTGCGCAGGTCGTGGGCAACGACCAGGAGCGAACCGCCCGGAGCGGTGACCCCGGCCGCCGCGGCCAGCACCTGCCGCCGCTCGGCGCCGTGGACCTGGAGGTAGGCGAGGACGACGAGGTTGTACAGATCGGTCGAGCCCCGGGCGAGCCAGTCACTGACGTCGGCTTCCACCCAGTCGACGTGAGCGCCGCTCTGCTCGCCGAGTGCGCGTGCCTTGTCCAGGGCCGCGGTGCTGAAGTCAACGGCGGTCACCTGCCAGCCCCGACCAGCGAGCCAGAGCGCGTTGCGGCCCTCGCCGCAGGCCAGATCGAGGGCGCGCCCAGGAGCCAGCGCTGAGCACTCCTCGACGACGAAGCGGTTGGGCTCGACGGACCACAACAGCTCAGCGGCTGCATACCGTTCGTCCCACCACCGGGCCGATCCGCGCCGGGGTTCGTTCACCGCCTCGTCCATGCTGGCTCAGCCATGTCGGTCATCATGCCGAGGTCAAGCGCGGCGCCGATAGGCTGTGGGGCGGGCCGATTCGCTTTGCTCGCCCGGCCGGCGTGGCGCAACTGGCAGCGCACTTGTCTTGTAAACAAGGGGTTGGGGGTTCGAGTCCCCCCGCCGGCTCCCCGTCTGACC
>JACCVL010000015.1 GCA_013698185.1 Nocardioidaceae bacterium | reverse complement strand
TCGACGTGTCCGGTCCGATCCGCGGCCCCGAGGTGACCGCGGCGGTGAGCGCGGTCAGCGCGGTGCCGGCGGTCCGGGCGCGGATGGTGGCCCGTCAGCGTGCCCTGATCGGGACCGGCGGCATCGTGGTCGAGGGCCGCGACATCGGCACGGCCGTGGCGCCGGATGCGACCGTCAAGGTCTTTCTCACCGCCCATGTGTCTGCCCGCGCGGAGCGCCGTACGGCCCAGGTGGGCGGACCCGCCACGGCGCACGGGAGCACCCGCGACGACCTGGACCGCCGCGACCGGTTGGACTCCTCGCGGCGGGCCTCACCGTTGGCCCGCGCCGACGACGCCGTCGACGTCGACACCACCGACCTGACCCTGCAGCAGGCGATCGAGCTGATCGTGAGCCTGGTGCGACGCGCGGTGCAGCCGCGCGACGAGCGCAACGAAGAGAGCATGCGGTGAACGAGGAGACAGCAGGACCCGCGCCGGTGCTGGCGGTGGTCGGGCGGCCCAACGTCGGCAAGTCGACCCTGGTCAACCGGATGCTCGGCCGCCGCGAAGCCGTGGTCGAGGACATCCCTGGGGTCACCCGTGACCGGGTGGCCTACGACGCGGTGTGGAACGGACGGTCCTTCACCGTGGTCGACACCGGCGGCTGGGACCCCGACGCGCAGGGCATGGCCGAGCGGATCACTCAGCAGGCCGAGCTGGCGGTGGCCGCCGCGGACGCGGTGATGTTCGTCGTCGACGCCACGGTCGGCATCACCGACACCGACGAGGCGGTGGTGCGGGTGCTGCGGCGCTCGGCCAAGCCGGTCGTGCTGGCGGCCAACAAGGTCGACGACATGCGGATCGAGGCCGAGTCGGCCGCGTTGTGGAACCTAGGGCTCGGCGAGCCGTACCCGGTCTCGGCCCTGCACGGCCGCGGCAGCGGGGACCTGCTCGACGCGATCCTGGCGGCGTTGCCGGCGGCGCCCTCGGAGCCGGCGGAGGAGCCCGGCGGGCCGCGCCGGGTCGCGATCGTCGGCAAGCCCAACGTCGGCAAGTCCAGCCTGCTCAACGTGCTGGCTGGTGCCGAACGCGTCGTCGTCGACGACGTGGCGGGCACGACGGTCGACCCGGTCGACGAGCTGATCGAGCTCGGCGGCCGCCAGTGGCGCTTCGTGGACACCGCGGGCGTACGGCGGCGGGTCAAGGAGGCGTCGGGTTACGAGTACTACGCCAGCCTGCGGACGCAGACGGCGCTGGAGCGCGCCGAGGTGGCGGTGGTGGTGATCGACGCGAGCCAGAGCTTGTCCGAGCAGGACCAGCGCCTCATCGCCATGGTCGCCGAGGCAGGCCGGGCCGTCGTCGTCGCCTTCAACAAGTGGGACCTCGTCGACGACGACCGCCGCTACTACCTCGAGCGCGAGATCGAGCGGGACCTGCTGCGGGTGCACTGGGCGCCGCGGGCCAACATCTCCGCCCGTACGCGCTGGCACGTCGACAAGCTGGTGCCGGCGCTGGATCGGGCGCTGGGCGGGTGGGAGACCCGGGTGACCACCGGCGCCCTGAACGCCTTCCTGGGTCGGCTCGTCGCCGAGCACCCGCACCCCGTGCGGGCGGGCAAGCAGCCCAAGGTGCTGTTCGCCACCCAGGCCAGCGCGGCGCCGCCGACGTTCGTGCTGTTCACCTCGGGCAAGCTCGAGGCGTCGTATCTGCGGTTCATCGAGCGGCGGCTGCGCGAGGCCTTCGGCTTCGAGGGAACGCCGGTCCACCTGCAGCAGCGCCCGCGGGAGAAGCGCAAGCGACGCAGCTGACCGGGCCCACGACTCCTCGACAGGTGGCTGACCGGTGGGCGGGTCTCGGGTAGGGTTCCCGTTGCTTCGGAGGGGCGCACGACTCCGAGCGGCGGGCTGTAGCGCAGCTTGGTAGCGCACTTGACTGGGGGTCAAGGGGTCGCAGGTTCAAATCCTGTCAGCCCGACCGAAAACCGCCTCTGACCTGCGGAAACGCAGATCAGAGGCGGTTGCTTGTTTGAACCCGATCGCCCTATTCCCCACTTATTCCCCAAGTATTCCCGGCGGACCGCGTGTCAGTCATCCTCACGGTGGGCCAGATCTTCGAGCACGTGGGCGACGTCAGCGGCGATGGCCGGCTTGGAGATGTAGAACTCCCGAGTGATCGCGGGGGAGGAGTGGCCAAGCTGCTGGGAGGCGGTCTCGGCGTCGACCCGCTCTGAGATCAGGGTCGCCACGGTCTTGCGGAACGTGTGGGGCGTGACCCAGTCCAGCCCGGTGTCCTTGCGGACTTGCCGCCACCGGCGCTCCACGTTGTTGACCTGCTGCCAGGTCCCGTTCCGGGTGGGGAAGACCGCATCGTTCGGGTTCTCCCTCGTCGTTCCCTTTCGGCGGCGCAGCACGGCGACGGCGAAGTCGGGCAATACGACGGTCCGCACGCTCGCGTCCGACTTCGGACTGGGTTTCCGGTAGGTGCCCATCCCTGGCTCGGTCTTGATGGTCCCGTTGATCGTCAGGTTCGCACGGGTGGCCTCGAGTGTGACGTCTGCCCAGCGGAGTGCGGGGATCTCGCCGATCCGCGCTCCGGGCGCCAGCATCAGGTCGATGATGTCTGCCATGTCGCTGGACGCCTTGGGTCCGGGCCGTTGTTTGCCCGTCCACGCGCGAAGCGCCCTGCGGACGGTGTCGAGG
>JACCVL010000282.1 GCA_013698185.1 Nocardioidaceae bacterium | reverse complement strand
GCTCCCCGCTCGGCGGCCACCCGCAATGCGGCGCCGTCGCGGTCGCGCAGGCGTACGTCGACGCCGGCTGCCGTCAGCGCCAGGCCGATCGAGGTCCCCACCAGACCGGTGCCCACGACGAGCACCGGGCCGGTCGCGGGCCGGATCACTGCGGCTCCTCGTCGGTACGCACGTGGCTCAGGTCGCGCCGCAGGTGCCGGGCGCCGTGCAAGTACACATGGGTGACGTCGGCCCGCGACAGCGTCGTCTCCACGTGCATCAATAGGCGCACCACCCGCTGCATGGCGCCGGTGATGTCCAGCTCGACGGTGCACAGCAGCGGCACGTCGACCATGCCCAGACTGCGCGCGGCGTACGCCGGGAACTCCGAGCGGACGTCGGGGGTCGCGGTGAACACGATGCTGATCAGGTCATCGCCGGTCAGATCGTTCTCGCGCAGAACGGCGCGTACCAGCTCGGTGGTGCGTTCGAGCAGGTGCTCGCGCTCGTCAGCGTCGAGCTGGGTTGCCCCCCTGATCGCGCGGACAGCCACGGCTCACTTCCCTCCTCGGCCCACAGTCTGACTACAGCTGAACCGAGTCGAGCAACGGACCCAGCTCGGCGCGAGCCAGGTCCCGCATCTCTCCGGGGCGCAGTGAGCCCAGCGTGACGCCACCGAGGGCGGTCCTGGTCAGCCGTCTCACCGGGTGGCCGACTCGGTCCAGCATCCGGCGCACGATGCGGTTGCGCCCCTCGTGCAGCACCACCTCGACGATGCTGCGCTCTGCGTGCGACGCCTGGATGGTCACCGCATCGCACACCACCGGCCCATCGTCGAGCTGGACACCGCCGAGCAGCAGAGTGCGGGTGGCCGGTCTGACGACCCCATCGACCTCTGCCACATAGGTCTTGGCCACCGCGTACGACGGGTGGGCCAGCCGGTGCGCGAGCTCACCGTCGTTGGTGAGCAGCAACAGGCCGTCGGTGTCGGTGTCGAGACGGCCGACGTGGAAAAGCCGCTCCGGCCGGTCGCCGACGAGCTCGGCGAGGCTGGGCCGCCCCGCGGGATCGCTCATCGTGCTCACCACGCCGCGCGGCTTGTTGAGGACGAGGTAGACGTTCGGGGTGCGCGGCGGCAACCGGATCCCGTCGACGCGGACCACCGCGACGGCCGGGTCCACCTTGACCCCGAGGCGGGTGACCACCTCGCCGTCGACCTCGACGCGTCCGGCGAGCATCAGCTCCTCGCACTTGCGGCGGCTGGCGATGCCGGACTGGGCGATCAGCTTGTGCAGCCGGACCAGGCCGTCGGCGTCCGGTGCGCCACCCGGCGGCGCTGTCCGCTCAGTCACCGCGGGACACGCCGGCCAGGCCCGCCCCGAGACCGGCCACGAGGTCGTTGGTCTCGTCGTCGGCGGGCAGGAAGGGCGCCAGCGCGGGAAGCTCGTCGAGGCTGGCGAGCCCCATCCGCTCGAGGAAGTAGGCACTGGTGGCGTACAGCACCGCGCCCGACGCGGGATCGGTGCCCGCCTCCTCGACCAGTCCGCGGGTGAGCAACGTGCGCATCACGCCGTCGACGGTGACGCCACGGATCGCCGAGACCCGCGAGCGGCTGACCGGCTGCCGGTACGCGACCACGGCCAGCGTCTCCAGAGCGGCCTGGGTGAGCCGCGCCTGCTGCCCGTCGAGCACGAACCGCTCGACGACGTCCGCGTGCTCCGCACGGGTGAACAGCCGCCAGCCTCCTCCGACTCTGCGCAGCTCGAAGCCACGGCCCTCGTCGTCGTACGACCGTGCCAACGCCACCAGGGCCGGCTCGACCTCGCCGGCGGCGCAGTTGAGCGCGGAGGCGAGGACGGTGGCGTCCAGCGGCTGGTCGGCGACCAGCAGCACCGCCTCCAGGGCCGGGGTCAGGGCAGTGTTCACGGCAGCGCTCCCTCGTCGAACTCGTCGCTCACGTCGACCTCGTCCTGGTCGCCGCCGGTCCAGCGCACATACAGGTCCCCCAACGGGCTGATCTGCTCGAAACCGACGGCACCCTCGCGGAACAGCTCGAGCAGCGCGAGGAAACGCGCCACGGTGGTGAGGGTGTCGGGTGCGTCGGACACCAGGGTACGGAAGGTGGTCGAGCCGGATCTGCGCAGCCGGATCACGACCAGCGAGGCCTGCTCGCGGACGCTCACCTGGGGTGCGTGCAGATGAGTCAGGGACACCGTCGGGACCGGCTTCGGAGCCAGCACCGTCGCCGCCAGCGATGCGAACTCCTCGACGCCCACCGCCACCACCACCTCGGGCAACAGCCGGGCGAAGCGCTCGTCGAGCTCGGCGATGCGCGGATGGCGCCGGGACTCGTCGGCGAGGCGCTGGTCGAGCACCTCGGCGATGCGCTTGAACGCGCGGTACTGCAACAGCCGGGCGAACAACAGGTCGCGCGCCTCGAGCAGGGCGAGATCGTCCTCGTCCTCGACGTCGGCTTGTGGCAGCAGCCGGGCCGTTTTCAGGTCGAGCAGGGTCGCAGCGACCACCAGGAACTGAGTGGTGCGCTCGAGGTCCGGGCCTAGCTCCTTGACGTGGGTGATGTACTCGTCGGTGACCGTCGACAAGCTGATCTCGGTGATGTCGAGCTGATGTTTAGCGATCAGTCCGAGCAGCAGGTCGAACGGCCCCTGGAAAACGTCGAGGTGGACCGAGAAGTCCGCCTGCGGCGGCGGGGCGAGCGTCACGGGCCGGTCACGACGGCGCCAGCCGACGCGCGAGCTGGCTGTCGGCACCCAGCTCGTCGAGGTCTGACAGCACGATGGCCAACGCCTCGCGCACCAGCCGGCCGCGGTCCACCGCGACGCCGTGCTCACGCCGCAACGACAGCCGCGCGGTCTCGAGCTCGAACAGCTCGTCGGCGGTGACGTACACGGTCATCTTCTCGTCGTGGCGTACCCGGCCGCTGCTGCGGCGCGCACCGTCGTCGTCCGCCTCGTCCTCCTGCACCGCATGGATACCGGGCGTCGTCTCGGCGGGGTCGGTCTCGTCCGGGCTGGGCCGGAAGAGCTCGTCGGCGCCGGGCAGGCTCACCCGACGTGACACCGTGCGAGCACCTCCCTCGCGAGCTGGCGGTAGGCATCGGCCCCGCCCGAGCCGGGTGCGTAGGAGGTGATCGGCTCGCCGGCGACGGTCGAGTCTGAGAACTTCACCGTGCGGCGGATGACGGTGTGGAAGACCGCGTCACCCCAGCCGTCGACAAGCGTTCGCAGCACCTCGCGGCCGTGCAGCGTACGCCCGTCGAACATCGTGCCGAGGAGGCCCTCCACCCGCAGCCGGGGGTTGAGTCGCTCGGTCACCTTCTGGATCGTTTCGGTCAGCAGCGCCACCCCGCGCAGCGCGAAGTACTCGCACTCGAGCGGGATCAGCACCCCGTCGGCCGCGGTCAACGCGTTGATCGTGAGCAGCCCCAGCGACGGCTGGCAGTCGATGAGGATGACGTCGTAGTCAGCGACGGCCGGGCGCAACGCTCGGGTCAGCGCCTGCTCGCGGGCGACCTCGCCGACCAGCTGCACCTCCGCGGCGGACAGGTCGATGTTCGACGGGAGCATGTCCATGCCGTCGACGTTGGTCTTGCAGATGACGTCACCGATCTCGACGTCTCGGTCCATCAACACGTCGTAGACGCTCAGCTCGACGGCGTTGGGGTTGCGTCCGAGCCCCACCGACAGCGAGCCCTGCGGGTCGAAGTCGACGAGCAGCACCTTGCGGCCGTACTCCGCCAGCGCCGCGCCCAGGCTGATGGTTGTCGTCGTCTTGCCGACCCCACCCTTCTGATTGCACATGGCGATGACTCGGGCCGGGCCGTGCTCGTGCAGCGGCTCGGGCGTGGGCAGGTCGGGCATGGTTCGCCCGGTGGGCCCGAGCTCGAGAAGTGCGTCCGTCATGCTCGCCTCCGCGGGTGACATGTCGACATTGCGTCGACGTTGTTCACGCTAACCGCGCGGTCGGTGCTCTCGCCGCAACCCGCCCGGCGTGTTGCCGAGCAGCCCGCGCGTTCCCGCGGCCCACTGACCCGCGCGCCGCGGCGGGGGTCAGAGCCGGGCGCCGGGCGGTCAACGGACGGTGAGAGTCGGCTCCCCCGCCGCGGCGACCAGGTGCCCGACGACGGGATGCCCTGGCAGCTCGCCGGCCACCAGCAGCCCACCGGAGGTCTGGGCGTCGGCCAGCAGCACCAGCTCGTCGTCGTCGACATGGGCATCGAGGTGCGGGCGCACCCAGTCGAGGTTGCGCCGGCTGCCGCCGGGGACGAAACCGGCTGCCAGCGACTCGCGAGCACCCTCGAGGTACGGGACGGCGGCCGACTCGATGACGGCAGACAGCGCGCTCGCCCGGGCGAGCTTCCACAGGTGGCCGAGCAGCCCGAAGCCGGTCACGTCGGTGGCGCAGGTGACACCTGCCGCGAGCGCCGCCCGCGAGGCGTTGCGGTTAAGAGTGCACATGCTCGCCACTGCATGCGTAAACACCTCACCGGTCGACTTGTGCCGGTTGTTGAGCACGCCGACCCCGAGCGGTTTGGTAAGCGTGAGGGGTAGACCGGCGCTGCCGGACCTGAGCTGCAGCAGCCGGTGCGGGTCGGCGACACCGGTGACCGCCAGCCCGTACGTGGGTTCGGGGGCGTCGATGCTGTGTCCGCCGGCGAGGTGGCACCCGGCCTCGGCGCACGCGTCCGCGCCGCCGCGGAGCACGTCTCGTACCAGACCGGGGTCGAGACTTCCGCGCGGCCAGCCCAGCAGGTTGACCCCGATCAGTGGCTCACCCCCAACGGCGTAGACGTCGGACATCGCGTTGGTCGCGGCGATCCGGCCCCAGTCGTACGGCGAGTCCACCACCGGGGTGAAGAAGTCCGCGGTGGCGACGATGGCGCGGTCCCCGTCGATGCGCACGACGGCCGCATCATCACCGTGCTCGAGCCCGATCAGCAGGTCGTCGGAGGCGCTCGAAGCGGCGGTGATTCCGGCAACCATCTCCTCCAACTCCCCCGGCGGGATCTTGCAGGCACATCCCCCGCCGCTCGCGGTCTGGGTCAGTCGGGGTGCTGGAGAGGTGGGCACGTCAGACACGGTAGGCCAGCGCGGCCGGCACTGCTCCAGCCACGTCCGCTCTGTCCAGTGGTCCCAACCCGGTTTTGGGTCAGCGCCCAGTGGTGCCAACCAGGGCCTGGAGACGCATCGGACACCCCGCGATGGCACCACTCGGCGCAAGGGGCCTGATGTTAAGCGGCGGGGGCAGCGGGCTCGCCGCGCGCGTTCAGCCGCTCCCGCTGCGGGACCACGGTGTACTTGGGGTCCTTGGCCGAGGCAAGGCCTGCCTGGAACACCGCGAACCGGGTGAGCAGCGACGCACCCAGCAACGCCGTCCCCGACAGCGCCGAGACCGCGCGGGACCGCCCACCGACCACGGCTCCGAGGGCGCCAGCCAGGTTGAGCACCCGGGCGGCGCGCAGGAACCGGCCCGGCCGGTCCTGCTGGTAGGGCTCGGCCAGCATGCCGAGCCTGTGTTCCAGCTGGTGCTCCGCGGCGAGGTCGAGGGCCACGCCTGCGACGGCCAGCCGCCGCGCGGGCGCCGCCTCACCGGTCGGCAC
>JACCVL010000271.1 GCA_013698185.1 Nocardioidaceae bacterium | reverse complement strand
GCCGTGGGCGTCCGGATGGGCCAGGTAGCCCACCTCGGCGTTGCCCGGGCACCTCGCGTCGTCGAGCCGGAACAGCCCGATGAGGCCGACCAGGCGGTCCGTGTCACGGTCGGCCACCGTCCAGTCGAGCTGCTGCCCAAGCGACGCCTGCAGACGGCACTTGGTGACGTAGGCGCGCGCGTCCTCGACGGTGTAGGGGTGCGGCAACGACGGCAGCCAGTGCCGGGTGCGCGGGTCGCTGCAGGCCTGCACCATGCGCGGCAGGTCCGCATCGATGTGCGGACGCAGCCGCACTGTGGCCCCGTCAAGTATCGGAGTGTCCCACCACGTCGTACGGGGGCTCCCGTCGTCGCCGGGGCGCAGCCTGCCCAGCCAGGCGTCGCGCACCTCACCGCGCTGCGGTGCGTACGCCGGTACCTCGCCGTGGAAGGTGAACCCGCACGCCCACGCAACCCGCCACGAGGCGAGGTTGCCGACATAGGCCTCCCAGTGCACGACCGGCATGCCGACCACGTCGAAGCTCCAGCGGGTCGCCAGGCGCAGCGCTCGGGCCATCACCCCGCGGCCGCGGGCCCACGGGTGCAGCATGAAGCCGACGTCGGGCCGGGTACCGGCGCGGACGTCGATGTGGCCGGCGAAGCGCACGGTGCCGCCGTCGTCCGGCGCCTCGATCGCCCACCCGTAGGCGGTCTGGTCGCGCCAGCCCGCCGGCGTGATCTCGGTGATGAACTGCTCGGCATCCCGGGTGGTGTACGGATCCGGGACCGTGGTCCAGCGTCGGCTCTGAGTGTCGCGGGTCATCCGGGTGACCTCGTCGACGTCGTCAATGCGACGTGCCCGCAAGGTGACCAGATCGTCAGTCAGCACCGGCACGTCGACAGCGGGGGTCATGGCCCAATCCTCACGTCCGGTGCGTACGGGCGGCAACGGCTTTGTGGGCGCGAGACGGCCGGCGCCGGGGAGCGGCGGGTGTCAGAGCCGGCCGGCGCCGGGTCCGGGCTCGACGCTGAAGACGGTCGGCTCCGGCCAGTCCGCCGCGCCGAAGGCCGCCCGGCAGGCCTCGGCGACCGCATCGGCATCGGCCGAGCGGACCAGTGCGATCGCGCTGCCGCCGAAGCCACCGCCGGTCATCCGAGCACCCAGGGCACCCGCCGAGACGGCGCTGTCCACCGCGACGTCCAGCTCCGCGCAGCTGACCTCGAAGTCGTCGCGCAACGAGGCGTGCGAGGCCGAGAAGGCCCGGCCGAGGTCCTCCCACGCGCGGGCACGCAGCTGTGCCACCGCCTGGTGCACCCGGGCGTTGTCGGTGACGATGTGCCGCGCCCGGCGCCTCAGCACCTCGCCGTCCCCGGCGAGGCCCGGCAACCGGTCCAGGTCCTCGAGCCCGACATCGCGCAGTGCGCCGGCACCCAGCAACTCGGTCGCCCGCTCGCACTGCCTGCGCACCGCCGCGTAGCCGCCGCCGTCAGCCAGCGAGTGCGCCGCGTGGGTGTCCACCACCAGCAGCACCAGACCGGCGGCCGCGAGGTCGCAGGGCTGGTGCTGCACCACCATGGTGCGGGTGTCCAGCAGCAGCGCCTGACCGGCTCGGCCGTGCATCGCCGCCATCTGGTCCATCACCCCGGTCGGAGCACCGGCGTAGTCGTTCTCTGCCGTACGGGCCAGCGCCGCGATGCGGTCGGTGCCGAGCCCGAGCCCCAGGACGTCGTCGATCGCCACGGCCACCGCGCACTCCAGGGCCGCCGACGAGGACAGTCCGGCGCCGAGCGGGACGTCGCTGTCGACCCAGAGGTCCAGCCCGGGCAGCTCGTGCCCGGCGACGCGCAGCGCCCAGATCACGCCGGCGACGTAGGACGCCCAGCCGCTGACGTCACCCGGCTCGGTGCTGACGCGTGTCTCGACCGGCGCCTCGGGGTCGTCGGACTGCTGCGACCACATCCGCAGCCGGTCGTCGTCGCGTACGCGCACCGCAGCCACGGTGCGCTTGTTGATCGCGAATGGCAGCACCCAGCCGTCGTTGTAGTCGGTGTGCTCACCCATCAGGTTGACCCGCCCGGGGGCCGCCCAGCCCCAGTCCGGTCGGTGCCGGCCGTCGCTCTTTGCGCTCATGAGGCCGAGTCCCGACCATCGACCTCGTCGGCGAGCAGCACCTCACCGACATGCTCGGCAAGACGGGTGCGCGCCTCACGAGACAGCTGCGGGTCGCTCACCAGGACGTCGGCCTGTTCGAGGGGGGCCACCGTGGCGATGCCGACGACCCCCCACTTGGTGTGGTCGGCGACCACCACCAGCCGCCGGGCGGCGCGGATCAGCGCCCTGTTGGTGTCGGCCTCCAAGAAGTTGGGGGCGCTGAAGCCGCTGCGCACCTCCATGCCATGGGTACCGAGGAAGACGGTGTCGAGGTTGATCGACGCCAGCGAGCCGACCGCGACCGGGCCGACCAGGGCGTCAGAGGGGGTACGGACCCCGCCGGTGAGGACGACGGTCTGGTCGCTGCGCCCCGCGGTGTGGAACACCTCCGCCACCGGTGGGGAGTTGGTGACGACGGTCAGCCCGGCGACGTCGAGCAGCGCCTGTGCCAGGGTCCACGTGGTGGTGCCGGCGGACAGGCCGACCGCCTGACCGGGCCGCACCAGTGCGGCGGCGGTGTGGGCGATGCCTTGCTTCTCGGCGAGCTCGCGCAGGGACTTCTCCGCGAAGCCGGGCTCGTCGGTGCTGCCCGCCAGCGGCATCGTGGCGCCACCGTGCACCTTGTCGAGCCAGCCGCGTCTGGCCAGCACGTCGAGGTCACGGCGGATCGTCATGTCCGACACCCCGAACTGCGCCACCAGGTCGGCCACCCGGGCCGCGCCGTTCTCGCGGACCACCTCGAGGATCATCGTCTGGCGCTGCTGGGCGAGCATGTCAGCCGCTCCGGTCCTGCCGGATGACGGCGACCCCACCACCGCTGAGCCGCACTTCCTGCTCGCTGACCCCATCGCCGAGCAGGTCGACGCCGGGGACTGGCACGGTGACGGGCTCGGGGCTGTGGTTGAGCACGAACACGTACGTCGCCTCGTCGCCGGCGCGCCGCACCAGCTCGACGCCGGCCGGCACGTCATAGGGGGCGGTCACGCCGGCCTCGGAGCAGACCCGGTGCAGCAGCGCGGCGGTGCTGGCGTCATCGGTGCGGGTCGCGACGTACCAGCCGAGCCCGTTGCCGAGTCGGTGGCGGGTGACGGCGGGGGTTCCCGGCACCGGGCCATCGGCGTAGGTCAGCACGGCCTCGGCCCCGGCGAGATGCAGGTCCTCGGCCCAGACGTCGGCCGTACCCGCGCCGCTGCCGTCGGTGTCGACCAGGCCCACCTGCTCGCCGGACAGCAACGGGCAGAACTCCTCCACCCGCACCCCGAGCACGTCGCGGAAGGCGCCGGGGTAGCCGCCGAGGTGGACATGGTCGCGCTCGTCGGCGATGCCCGAGAAGTACGTGACGAGCAGACTGCCGCCACCCTCGACGTAGGCCCGGAAGGCATCGGCCGCCGGCTGCGACACCAGGTGCAGGGTCGGCGCCAGCACCAACGGGTAGGTGGCGAGCTCGTCGGGACTGCTGGGCGTCGGCACCACGTCGACGGTGAGCCCGGCGCGCAGCAACGCCCGGTGCAGCGCCAGCGCCCGGTCACGGTAGGTGACGTCGACAGAAGGCGTTGCCACCTGCTCGGTGGCCCACCACGACTGCCAGTCGAAGACGAGGGCGACGTCTGCCTGCACCGTGCTGGCCAGCACCGGCGCGAGCCGTTCCAGCGTGACACCGAGGTCGACGACCTCGCGCCACAGCCGGCTGTCGGCGCCGGCGTGCGGCACCAGCGCGGAGTGGTACTTCTCCGCCCCCGCCCGCGACTGGCGCCACTGAAAGAACAATGCGCCCTGCGAGCCGCGCGCCACATGCTGCAGGCTGTTGCGGATGGTCTCGCCTGGCCGCTTGGCGACGTTGCGAGGCTGCCAGTTGACCGCGCTGGTCGAGTGCTCCATCAGCAGCCACGGCTGACCGCCGGCGAGGCCCCTGGTGACGTCCGCGCAGAACGCCAGCTCGAGATGGTTGTCCGGCTGGTGGGCGAGCAGGTAGTGGTCGTTGCTGACGACGTCGACCTCGCGCGCCCAGGTCCAGTAGTCGACGACCTCGGTGTGGGCCATGAAGTTCGTGGTCACCGGCACATGGGGGCTGACCCGGCGCAGTACGTCGCGCTCGGCGACGAAGCAGGCCAGGTGCTCGTCGGAGGAGAACCGTCGGAAGTCGAGCTCCTGGCCAGGGTTGCCGAAGGTCGGCGTCGCCCGTGGCGGCAGCACCTCGGAGAAGTCGCCATAGCGCTGCGACCAGAACGACGTCCCCCACGCCTCGTTGAGCGCATCGACGTCGCGGTAACGCTGTTCGAGCCAGCCGCGGAACGCCGCTGCGCTGGTGTCGCACCAGCAGCAGGTGGTGTGGCAGCCGTACTCGTTGCCGACGTGCCACAACGCGAGCGCGGGATGCCCGGCGTATCTCGCGGCGAGCTGCTCGGTGAGCGCGGCAGCGCGCGCCCGGAAGACCGGGGAGCTCGGGCAGTACGCCTGGCGGCTGCCCGGCCACAGGGTCCGCCCGTCCCGGTCGACCGGCAGCGTCTCGGGGTACAGCCGCGCCAGCCACGGCGGTGGGGAGGCCGTGGCGGTGGCCAGGTCGACATCGACGCCGGCCTCGCCGAGCAGGTCCAGCACCCGGTCGAGCCAGCCGAACTCGTACTCGCCCGGGCGGGGCTCCAGGTGCGCCCAGGAGAAGATGCCCACGCTCACCAGCGTGACCCCGGCCTCGCGCATCAGCGTGACGTCGTCGGCCCAGACCGCGCTCGGCCACTGCTCGGGGTTGTAGTCGCCACCGAAGGCCATCCTGGCCGCTCGGGGGAAGCGGGGGGTCATAGCGGCAGGGTGGCCCGCCCGCCCGGATAAGTCAACAGGATCGAACACTGAAACCACCGTAGCTGTTCGATTGAGCCGGGCATCCCGCCTGCCCCCGTTTCCCGCCGTGATCGCGGGAAGCGGACCGACAAGTCGGAAACAAGATGGTAACGGGTGTTGACAGGGGGAGGCTGCCGCGGGTGAAATGGCCCCCTACCCACATGTTGGCTTGCGTTCAGATGTGTTGGACGTTGGTCGACAACCGATTGCCGCCGACACCCCGTACGACGGGGCCGCACCCTTGGAGCACGACATGCCGCGACCGACCTCCCCGCTCTGGACCCCCCGAGGCGCATCCCCGCAGATGTCGCGCCGCAACCTGCTGCGCGGGCTCGCCGTCGGTGGCGGCCTGGCCGCCTTTCCGGGCCTCGCAGCCTGCGGCAGCGACTCCAGCGGCGGCAGTGGCAGTGGCAGCGCTGGCACGGCCACCTCGCTGGGCTCGAACTTCTCCGATCAGGTCCCGCAGACGGCGCTGAAAGACTCCATCGACGCGTTCATCAAGGCCCGGGGCATCGAGGTCGACGTGAATACCGTGGACCACGAGCAGTTCCAGGAGAACATCACGTCCTACCTGCAGGGCGGGCCGCAAGACGTCTACGCGTGGTTCGCCGGCTACCGGATGAAGTTCTTCGCCGACCAGGGCTTCGCCGGAGATGTGTCCGCGCTGTGGAGTGGCGACATGGGGTCGGGCTACACCGATGCCTTCAAGCAGGCCTCGACCGCGGCGGACGGCAAGCAGTACTTCGTGCCGTTCTACTACTACCCGTGGGCGGTCTTCTACCGCAAGAGCCTGTTCGAGGAGAAGGGCTACACCGTCCCGGAGACCCTCGACGACTTCACCGCGCTGTGCGAGGAGATGCAGTCCGACGGGCTGGAGCCGATCGGTTTCGCCGACAAGGAGGGCTGGCCCGCGATGGGCACCTTCGACGTCTTGAACTTCCGGCAGAACGGCTACGACTTCCACGTCAACCTGATGGCCGGCGAGGAGTCATGGGAGAGCGACGAGGTCAAGGGCGTCTTCGAGCTCTGGCGCGACCTGCTGCCGTACCACCAGCCCGACGCCCTCGGCCGGGACTGGCTCGACACCGGCGCCGACCTGCTCAACAAGAAGGTGGGCATGTACTACCTGGGCATGTTCGTCGGCCAGGCGTTCACCAAGGCCGAGGACCGTGACGACCTCGACTTCTTCGTCTTCCCCGCCGTCAACGACGAGTTCGGCACCGACACCATCGAGGCGCCGATCGACGGCTGGATGATGTCGCCGGAGCCCGAGGACGAGGAGGCGGCGATAGCGCTGCTGGAGTGGTTCGGCAGCGCGGAGGGCCAGCAGGTGTACCTCAAGTCCGATCCCAACTACGTGGCAGCCAACAGCGACGCGGACACCTCGAGCTACAACGCGCTGCAGACCAAGGCCAACGAGCTGGTCGCCAGTGCCGGCAGCATCACGCAGTACCTGGACCGCGACACCCGCCCGGACTTCGCCTCGACGGTGATGATCCCCTCGCTGCAGAAGTTCATCCAGAACCCCGACGACATCGACGGGTTGGTCGCCGACATCGAGCAGCAGAAGCAGTCGATCTTCGTCTGAGGAGACGGCCATGTCGACCAAGTCAGTGGGCAGCACCTCCAGGCGGCCCCGTAAGCGGGCGCGTCTGCAGCGTCTGACCAGGACGGACAAGATCGTCCTGGTCGTGCTGATCGGGATACCGACCCTGCTGCACATCGCGCTGATCTGGGTGCCGACGATCGGGTCGGCGATCCTGTCGTTCGGCAACCTCGGGCCGCTGTCGGGCTTCACCGACGTCGAGTGGGTAGGGCTGGAGAACTACAAGCAGATCTTCGAGATCTACCCGCCGTTCTGGCCCGCGGTGCGGCACAACATCATCTGGCTGGCGTTCTTCCTGGTGGTGCCCACCACCATGGGTCTGCTGCTGGCCTACCTGATCGACAAGGAGCTGAAGGGCTCGCGGCTCTACCAGAGCGCGATCTTCTTGCCGGTGGTGCTGTCGCTGGCGCTGGTGGGCTTCATCTGGGAGCTGATCTACAAGCAGGAGGGCCTGCTCAACGGCGTCATCGGTGTCTTCGTCGAGAACTTCGACCGGGACTGGCTGGCGTCGTCGGGCAACCTCTACGCGGTGCTCATTGCTGCCAGCTGGCGCCACGTCGGCTACGTGATGATCCTGTTCCTGGCCGGGCTGAAGGGTGTCGACCCGGCGCTGCGCGAGGCGGCTGCGCTGGACGGTGCCAGCGAGTGGCAGGTCTTTCGCCACGTCGTCTTCCCAGCGCTCGCGCCGGTGAACATCGTCGTGCTGGTCGTGACCATCATCGAGTCGCTGCGCGCGTTCGACATCGTCTTCGTCATCAACGGCGGCCGCAACGGCCTCGAGCTGCTGTCGGTGCTGGTCACCCAGAACGTCATCGGTGAGGCCAGCCGCATCGGTTACGGCTCGGCGCTGGCGGTCATCTTGCTGGTGATCTCGATGACCGTGATCCTGCCGTACCTGTACAAGACGTTCCGAGAGGACCTGGTGCGATGACCACGACGGCTCCGGACCGGGCGACAACCCTGACCAACCCCGCGGTCGCCCCGGTGCGGATGGCGGGTGCGAAGAAGGCCCACCCGTTGCCACGCGCGATCGCCTACATCACGCTCATCACCGCCAGCCTCGGCTTCCTGGCGCCGTTCTTGTGGGCGCTGTACACCTCGTTCCGGCCGCTGTCGGATACCCAGGAGAACGGGTATTTCTCGATTGCGCGGGCGTTGACTCTCAGCAACTACACGACCGCGTGGGAGCGGGCGGACTTCGCTCAGTACTTCGTCAACACCGTCGTGATCCTGGTCCCGGCAATCATCGTGATCCTGCTGACGTCGACGTTCCTCGCCTACGGCCTGGCCCGCTTCAGCTTCCGCTTCAACCTGGCTCTGCTGATGCTGTTCACCGCCGGCAACCTGCTGCCCCAGCAGGTGATCATCACCCCGCTCTACCGCATGTACCTCGAGCTGCCGGCACCGTGGACCGAGAACGAACAGTGGGCCAACACCCAGTTCGGCGTGGTGATGATCCACATCGCGTTCCAGCTGGGTTTCTGCACCTTCGTCATGAGCAGCTACATGAAGACGCTGCCCATCGAGCTGACCGAAGCCGCGCTCGTCGACGGAGCAAGCGTCTGGAGCCAGTTCTGGCGGGTCATCCTGCCGTTGTGCCGCTCACCGCTCGCTGCCCTGGCGACCTTGGAGTTCACCTGGATCTACAACGACTTCTTCTGGGCCCTGGTGCTCATGATCGGCAATGGCGAGGACCAGCCGATCACGACCGCGCTGAGCAGTCTCAACGGTGCCTTCTTCACCAACGACAACCTTGTGGCGGCCGGCTCGATCATCACCGCGATCCCCACCATCGTCGTGTTCGTGGTCCTGCAGAAGCACTTCGTCGGCGGTCTGACCATCGGGGCGAACAAGGGATGACTGAGTGGTGAGTGCAGCCGAGTCCTCGGTGCAGCTGCGCCGGGCCGGCCTGTGCGTCCTGCTTGCCGGCGATGGGGACCTGCCCTGGTCGGTCGTGCACTGGGGCGGCGACCTCGGCGACCTTCCGGAGCGGTCCAGGAGCGTCGCCGTCGAGGTGACCTCACCACACGTGCCACACAGCGCACTGGACGCACCGACGAGGGTCGGGCTGGTGCCCGAGCCGGCGCGAGGCTGGACCGGTCGCCCCGGGCTGGCCGGCCACCGGGAGGACGGCTCGCGCCCGGCCGCCCCGCTGCTGCGGACAGTGGCGGTCGACGTCGTGGACACCGACGACGCCGGCTCCGCGGTGTGCACCCTGCGCCAGCGAGACGACACGCTCGGGCTCGAGGTGGTCACCACCGTCGAGCTGACCGCCCAGGGTGTGCTGCGGCTGCGCCACGAGCTGCGCAACGACGCGCCGCAGGCCGCGTACGCCCTGGATGCGCTGCTACCCTGCCTGCCGCTGCCCGGGCCGGCCGCCGAGCTGCTCGACCTCACCGGCCGCTGGTGCCGCGAACGCGCACCGCAGCGCCGCCCGCTGCAGCAGGGCGCCTGGGTGCGCGACTCCCGCCATGGCCGCACCGGGCACGACTCCACCCTGCTGATGGCCGTGGGCACCGCCGGCTTCGGCTTCGGCCACGGTGAGGTGTGGGCCGTGCACACGGCGTGGAGCGGTGACCACACGACCTGGGCGGAGCGGCTGCCCACCGGCGAAGGGGTCATCGGTGGCGGCGAGCTGCTCGCCCCCGGCGAGCTGTCACTGCAGCCCGACGAGACCTACGTGTCGCCGTGGCTGTACGCCACCTGGTCCGACGAGGGGCTGGACGGCGTCACCGCCCGCCTGCACGACCATCTCAGGGCCCGTCCCGGGCACCCGCGCCGGGATCGCCCGGTGGTGCTCAACACCTGGGAGGCGGTCTACTTCGACCACGACCTCACCCGCCTCACTCGCCTCGCCGATGCCGCGGCCGGTCTCGGGGTCGAGCGGTTCGTGCTCGACGACGGCTGGTTCGCCGGGCGACGAGACGACCGGCGCGGCCTCGGCGACTGGGTCGTCGATGCCCAGGTGTGGCCAGCCGGCCTGCATCCGCTGGTGAACCACGTCCGCGGGCTTGGGATGGAGTTCGGTCTCTGGGTCGAGCCCGAGATGGTCAACCGCGACTCCGACGTCGCCCGCGCGCACCCGGACTGGGTGCTCGGCGCCCACGACGTCGACCCTCCCGGATGGCGCCACCAGCAGGTGCTCGACCTGACGAACCCCGCCGCCTACGGGTACGTGTGCACGGCGCTGCTGGCGCTGCTGGACGAGTACGACATCGCCTTCCTCAAGTGGGACATGAACCGCGATCTGGTCGACACCGGCGGTGCCGTGCACCGCCAGACCCTCGCGCTGTACCGGCTGCTCGACGAGCTCCGGCAGGCACACCCCGACCTCGAGATCGAGAGCTGCGCGTCGGGTGGCGCCAGGGTCGACCTGGGCATCCTGGAGCACACCGACCGGGTGTGGGCCAGCGACTGCAACGACGCGCTCGAGCGCCAGCAGATTCAGCGGTGGACCGGGCTGGTCGTCCCCCCGGAGCTGGTCGGCTGCCACGTCGGCCCAGCCACGGCGCACACGACCGGTCGTACCCACCGGTTGTCCTTCCGGGCCGCGACCGCGCTGTTCGGCCACTTCGGCCTGGAGTGGGACGTCTCGCGCCTTCCGCCGGCGGAATCCGCAGAGCTGGCCGGGTGGATCGAGCTCTACCGGGCCGAGCGTGCGCTGCTGCACTCCGGTCGGGTCGTGCGCGGCGACCACCCGGACCCGGCGCTGTGGGTGCACGGCGTGGTCTCCGCCGCACGGGACCAGGCGTTGTTCGCGGTGGTCGCGATGGAGACCTCAGCACAGGCGGTCCCGCTGCCTGTCCGGCTGCCCGGGCTCGATCCCGGCCGCCACTACGACGTGGAGGTTGCCGGTCCGCCGCCGGCAGTGCCGCCGCCCCTGCTCACCCTCGCCGGCTCCTGGACCGACGACGGCGTGGTACGCGTCGCGGGGTCGGTCGTGACCGAGCTCGGGCTGGCGCTGCCCACGCTGGCCCCGGAGTCGGCGTTGGTGCTGCGGGCGCGTGCTGTGGTGGACCGCCCGGCGTGAGCGCCGACCTCGTCCAGCTGCGGCGGGGGGAGTACGCCTGCACGGTTGATCCGCGCGGCGCCACGCTGCGGCGCCTCACCCATCTCGGAGTCGACCTGGTCGAGCCCTCCCCGGGCGTTCCCGACGGCGCCTTTCGCGGCGCCCTGCTCGCGCCGTGGCCCAACCGGATCGGCACGGCCACGTACGTGTTCGCGGGCGAGCAGCACCGGTTGCCCGTCAGCGAGCCCAGCCGCGGGCACGCGCTGCACGGCCTGGCGTACGCCCTGGCCTGGACCGTCCTCGAGGAGTCGTCCGAGCGGGTGCGCCTGGGCGTGCGGGTGCCGACGCAACCCGGCTGGCCGTTCCGGCTGGGGCTGGTCGCCGACTACGCGCTCGATGACGAGGGGCTGACCGTGCGACTCGAGGCGACCAACACCGGCGACAGCCGGTTGCCGTACGGCTGCGGCTTCCACCCGTATCTGACGTGCCCCGGCGGCTCGTTCCACGATGCGGAGCTGATGCTGCCAGCCGCTACCCGGCTCGAGACCGACGAGCAGATGCTGCTGACCGGCTCGGTCCCGGTGGACGAGGTCGGCGCGGACTTCCGCGTGCCCGGCGTGATGGGTGAGCGGCTCCTCGACCACTGCTTCACCGACATCGGGACCGACGAGCACGGGGATGCGGCCGCGGTCCTGCGTATGCCCGGCCGGTCGGGCGTACGGATCGGCTGGGGTTCCTGGGCGGGGTGGGTCCAGGTGCACACCCCCGCGCGTTCGGCGTCCGGCGAGCAGCGCCACGGCCTCGCGGTGGAGCCGATGAGCTGTCCGCCGGACGCCTTCCGCTCCGGCACCGGGCTGGTCCGGCTCGAGCCGGGCGAGCGCCACGACGCCTGGTGGCACCTCACGGCTACGCTCGACGCCATGTCTGACCGTCCCGCCTCGCCGTGATCTCGCCATGAGCTCGCCGTGGCTCAACGGCGCCCTGATCGTCGCCCTCGTGATCCTGGGTGGGTTCTTCGCCGCGGCCGAGATCGCTCTGGTGTCGTTGCGCGACAGCCAGATCCGCAACCTCGCCCAGCGCGGCAAGCGTGGCGAGACCGTCGCCCGGGTGGCTGCGGACCCTAACCGCTTCCTGTCCGCGGTGCAGATCGGCGTGACGCTGATGGGTTTCTTGTCCGCGGCCTTAGGTGGCGCGACCCTTGCCGGCGAGCTCGCCCCCGTGCTCGAGAGCTGGGGTCTGTCGGAGGCGCTCGCCGATCTGCTCGCGCTCATCGTGGTGACGTTGGTCATCGCCTACGTGTCGATCGTGCTGGGTGAGCTGGTTGCCAAGCGGCTGGCCCTGCAGCGCGCCGAGGGGACCGCGCTGCTGTTGGCACCTGTCGTGGACCGGATCGCCACTGCGGTGCTGCCGGTCATCTGGCTGCTCGGGCGCTCCACCGACGTGGTGCTGCGCTTGCTTGGGGGCGACCCCGGTGCACAGCGCGAGCAGATGAGCGACCAGGAGCTGCGCGAGCTCGTGAGCAGCCACGAGACACTCACCGCCGAGGAGCGGCGGATCGTGGAGGAGGTCTTCGAAGCCGGTGACCGGCAGATCCGGGAGGTGATGATCCCCCGCACCGAGGTCGACTTCATCGACGCCTCGATGCCGGTGTCTCAAGCAGCGTCGCTGGCCGCCGAACGCCCGCACTCGCGCTACCCGGTGATCCGGGGCTCGTCGGACGACGTGATCGGCTTCCTGCACGTGCGCGACCTCTACCGCCCCGGCGTCGGCGAGAGGTCGGCGAGGGTCGGCGACCTCGCCCGCACCACCTTGATGCTTCCCGGCACCCGGGAGGTGCTCCCCGCGCTCACCGACATGCGTCGCGAGGGCGTGCACCTGGCCATCGTCCTCGACGAGTACGGCGGCACCGCCGGCATCGTGACGATGGAGGACCTCGTCGAGGAGCTCATCGGCGACATCCGCGACGAGTACGACGAGCACCAACCGCACACCCAGCGCCTCGTCGGTGGCGAGATCGAGGTCGACGGCCTGCTCAACCTCGACGACTTCGAGGACGAGACGGGACTCGAGCTGCCCGAGGGACCGTACGAGACGGTGGCCGGCTACATCACCTTCTGCCTGGGGCGACTGCCCGCAGCCGGCGACGAGTGCGTGGTCGACGGGCACCTGCTGGCCGTCGTGGCGATGGACAGCCGCCGCATCGAGCGGGTACGGGTGAGCGTCCCCGACCGCCAGCCCGATCCCGAGAGCGGCCCGTCGGCTGGTGCCGTCGGTGACGACCAGCAGGTGGCGCACGGCGAGTGAGGACCGCGCTGGCACAATCGCGGTCATGCCCAGTGCGACCAGCGACCGCCCCCGTGTGTTCTCCGGCATCCAGCCGACCGCCGACTCCGTCCAGCTCGGCAACTACCTGGGCGCGCTGCGGCAGTGGGCCACCTTGCAGGACGACCACGACTCCTTCGCCTGCGTGGTCGACCTGCATGCCATCACCAGGGAACACGACCCGCGGCTGCTGAGCGAGCGCACATACCGCGCGGCCGCTCAGGTGATCGCCGCCGGCGTCGACCCCGAGCGCACGACGCTCTTCGTGCAGAGTCACGTGCCCGCGCACGCCCAGCTGCAGTGGGTGCTGGGGTGTCTGACCGGGTTCGGGGAGGCCAGCCGCATGACCCAGTTCAAGGACAAGAGCGCTCGCAGCGGCGCCGACCGTACGTCGGTGGGGTTGTTCACCTATCCGGTCCTGCAAGCCGCGGACATCTTGCTCTACCAGGCTCACCAGGTGCCGGTGGGCGAGGACCAACGCCAACACCTGGAGCTGACGCGTGACCTGGCAGTCCGCTTCAACCAGCGGTTCGGGGAGACGTTCCGGGTGCCGGCGCCCTACATCGTCAAGCAGACCGCCAAGATCCTCGACCTGCAGCATCCCGACAAGCAGATGAGCAAGAGCCTGGCCGGCCCCGGCTGCCTCTTCCTGCTCGACGACCCGGCCGTGAACGCAAAGAAGGTGCGCAGCGCCGTCACCGACTCCGGGCGAGAGGTGCGTTTCGACCCGGTCAACCAGGCGGGTGTGTCCAACCTGCTGACGATCCACTCCGCCCTGTCCGGGATGTCGGTGGAGGAGCTGGAGGAGTCCTTCGCCGGCCGCGGCTACGGCGACCTGAAGAAGGAGGTGGCCGAGGTCGTCGTCGACTTTGGCACCCGCTTCCGCACCCGCGCGATGGAGCTCCTCGATGACCGGGCCGAGCTGGACCGGCTGTTGGCCCGGGGCGCCGAGCGTGCCCAGCAGGTGGCCGTCGCCACGTTAGCCGACGTCTACGACAAGGTCGGCTTCGTCGCCGCACGCTGAGCTGCTGCGATCGTCGCCGCTGACGAGCGAGCGATGGCTAGGGTTCGCGTCATGCCGACCATCGGGGTTGCCATCGCGGTTCCCGACCCGTACGCCACGCAGCTGCGCGAGCAGCGCGAGTCCTTCGGCGACTGCCAGGCACGGTCCATCCCCAGCCACATCACCCTGGTGCCGCCGACCACGGTCGACCCAGCGGTGCTCGATGTGCTCGAGGGACACCTGGCCGCCGTGGCCGGTCGCCATGGGCCCTTCGACGTACGCCTTCGCGGCACCGGCACGTTCCGCCCGGTGTCATCGGTGGTGTTCGTGACGGTCGCCGCCGGCATCTCCGAGTGCGAGCTGCTCGCCCAAGACGTCCGCACCGGCCCGCTCGCCGTACCGCTGGAGTTCCCGTACCACCCGCACGTCACCGTGGCGCACGACATCGACGACGACGGTCTCGACCGGGCCTTCGACGCGTTGGTGACCTACGAGTGCCGGTTCGCCGTCGACGCGTTCGTGCTGTTCGAGCATGATGCCGAGGTGGGTTGGTCCCGGCGGCGGGCCTTCACACTGGTGGGTGCGAGCTCGTGAGCGGGGTCGTCGCCACGGTCAAGGGTGGCGCCGAGACCGTGCGCGACCGGACACCGCTGGTCGAGCACCTGCTGGCGATGGTGCAGCACTACGGCCAGGTGAGCGGCTCCGTGCTGGCCGGTGGGGTCACCTACTTCGCGTTCTTGTCGTTCTTCCCGCTCCTGGCGCTGGCCTTCGCGACGGTCGGCTTCGTGGCCGGCATCGCGCCGCAGGCCCGCGACAGCCTCTCCGACGGGCTGGTGCAGGCATTTCCCGGCATCGTGGCGAAGGGCTGCGCGGCGGACCAGCCGGGATGCATCGCGCTCAGCACCTTCGAGGACGCGGCGGGTGCGGCTTCGATCATCGGCGCCGTCGGCCTGCTGGTGGTCGGGCTCAACTGGCTGTCCTCGCTGCGGACGTCACTGGCGGAGGTGTTCGGCATCCCCGCCCAGCAGCGGCGGAACTTCTTCGTCGGCAAGGCGATCGACCTGGCCGCGCTGGTGGTGCTGGGGCTGACGCTGATCGTGTCGGTGGCGGTGTCCAGCACGGTGGCCACGCTGGTGCCGGCAGTGGTCAGCGCACTGGGCCTGGCCGATGTGCCTGGGATGAGCCTGGCCTTCGGTGCGCTCGGACTGGTGCTGGGGGTGGCCTCGAGCACGCTGTTGTTCCTGGTGATGTTCCGCCTGCTCGCCGCGGACGCCGACGTCGCTGCTCGAGACCGGCTCAAAGCCGCCATCGTGGCCGGGGTGGGCTTCGAGGTGCTCAAGCTCGTCGCCGCCACGCTGGTGTCGCTGACCCTCGGCAACCCCGCCTTCGCTACCCTCGGGGTGGCGCTGGTGCTGCTGGTCTGGATGAACTACTTCTCCCAGCTGGTGCTGTACGCCGGCTCCTGGGCGGCGGTGGCCGCCGATGTGCACTCCGCGCGCGCGGAGCGTGGTGACGGCGCCAGCGTCGAGCCGCTGCCAGCCGCGCCACTGCCCGGCGTCGTGGCCCTTTCGTCCGGCGGTGGTCTGGGTCCGCCGCAGTCCGACGATGTCGGCGCCTTCGTACGGGGGGTGGGGGTCGGCGCCGCGGTTGTCGCAACGGCTTGGGCGCTCGCCCGCCGCGCCGCCCCCAGGCCGCGGCCCGGGCGACCCGCGCCACGTAAACGTGGCTGAGGGCGGGGACACCGGGCCGCCGCGGCGCGGCCGCACGTCAGCGGAAGATCAGCGCCCGCTTGACCTCTTGGATCGCCTTGGTCACCTCGATGCCGCGCGGGCAGGCGTCGGTGCAGTTGAAGGTCGTACGGCACCGCCACACCCCCTCGCGGTCGTTCAGGATCTCCAGCCGCTCGGCACCCCCGGTGTCACGGCTGTCGAAGATGAACCGGTGGGCACCCACGATCGCCTGCGGCCCGAAGTACTGCCCGTCGTTCCAGTAGACCGGGCACGAGGTGGTGCAGGCCGCGCACAGGATGCACTTGGTCGTGTCGTCGAAACGCTCCCGGTCGGCCTGGCTCTGCAGCCGTTCGCGGGTCGGCTCGTGCCCGTCGGTGATGAGGAAGGGCATCACCGAGCGGTACGCGGCGAAGAACGGCTCCATGTCGACCACGAGGTCCTTGAGCACGGGTAGGCCCTTGATCGGCTCGACGGTGATGGCCTTGCCGGCGTCGACGTCCTTGACCAGGGTCTTGCAGGCGAGCCGGTTGCGGCCGTTGATGCGCATCGCATCGGAGCCGCACACTCCGTGGGCGCACGAGCGCCGGAAGGTCAGCGTGCCGTCGAGCTCCCACTTGATCGTGTGCAGCGCGTCGAGGACCCGGTCGGTGGGCTCCACCGACACCTCGAAGCTCTGCCAGAACGGGTCCTGCGCCTGCTCGGGGTTGAAGCGACGGATCGTGAGGGTGACGTCCATATCAGTACTTGCGCTCCATGGGCTGGTAGCGGGTCTGGACGACCGGCTTGTAGTCGAGGCGGATGGTGGCGCTGCCGTCGGACTCGATCTCGCGGTAGGCCATGGTGTGGCGCATGAAGTTGACGTCGTCGCGGGTGGGGTAGTCCTCGCGGAAGTGCCCCCCACGCGACTCCTGCCGCGCCAGCGCCGAGGCCACCAGCAGCTCGGCCAGGTCGATGAGGAATCCGAGCTCGACCGCCTCCAGCAGGTCGGTGTTGAAGCGCCGCCCCTTGTCCTGCACCGACACCCGCCGGTAGCGCTCGCGCAGCGCCTCGATGTCGCCGAGCGCCTGCTTGAGCGAGCCCTCCGTCCGGTAGACCTGCGCGTTGAGGTCCATCGTCTCCTGCAGCGCGCCCCGGATCGCGGCGACCCGCTCGCCACCCTGACTGGTCCGGATGCCCTCGAGCATGTCGACGACGGCGGCGGCGGGGTCGGCCGGCGGCTCGGGCAGCGGTGCGGTCTGCGCGTACTCGGCGGCGGCGATGCCGGCTCGCTTGCCGAACACGTTGATGTCGAGCAGCGAGTTGGTGCCGAGCCGGTTCGAGCCGTGCACCGACACGCAGGCGACCTCACCGGCGGCGTACAGGCCGGGGACCGGCGTGGTGTTGTCGCCCAGCACCTGCCCGTTGATGTCGGTCGGGATGCCGCCCATCGCGTAGTGGGCCGTTGGGAACACCGGGATCGGCTCGTCGTAGGGCTCCACGCCGAGGTAGGTCCGGGCGAACTCGGTGATGTCGGGCAGCTTGGCGTCGATCTGCTCCCTGGGCAGGTGGGTGAGGTCGAGCAGCACGTAGGCGTTGTCGGGGCCCACCCCCCGGCCCTCGCGGACCTCGTTGGCCATCGCCCGCGCCACCATGTCGCGCGGCGCGAGGTCTTTGATGGTGGGGGCGTAGCGCTCCATGAAGCGCTCGCCCTCGGAGTTGCGCAAGATGCCGCCCTCGCCCCGCGCGGCCTCGCTGAGCAGCACCCCGAGCCCGGCCAGGCCGGTCGGGTGGAACTGGTAGAACTCCATGTCCTCCAGCGGGAACCCCCGGCGGTAGACGATTCCCATGCCGTCCCCGGTAAGGGTGTGGGCGTTGGACGTCGTCCGGAACACCTTGCCGAAGCCCCCGGTGGCGAAGACGACAGCCTTGGCGCGGAAGGTGTGGATCTCGCCGGTGGCCAGGTCGTAGGCCACGACGCCGGCGACGGTGCTCGCCGGGCCGTCGGTCATCAGCAGGTCGAGCACGTAGTACTCGTCGAAGAACTCGATGTTGCGGCGCAGGCACTGCTGGTACAGCGTCTGCAGGATCATGTGGCCGGTACGGTCGGCGGCAAAGCACGAGCGGCGCACCGCTGCCTCACCGTGCCTGCGGGTGTGGCCGCCGAATCGGCGCTGATCGATGCGCCCCTCGGGGGTGCGGTTGAACGGCAGCCCCATCTTCTCCAGGTCGAGCACCGCGTCCACGGCCTCGCGGCACATGACCTCCGCGGCGTCCTGGTCGACCAGGTAGTCGCCACCCTTGACGGTGTCGAAGGTGTGCCACTCCCAGTTGTCGTCCTCGACGTTGGCCAGGGCCGCGCACATGCCGCCTTGGGCGGCGCCGGTGTGCGAGCGGGTGGGGTACAGCTTGGTCAGCACCGCCGTACGGGCGCGGTCGCCGGACTCCAGCGCGGCCCGCATCCCGGCCCCGCCGGCGCCGACGATCAGCACGTCGAAGATGTGCGCGTGCCTGGCCACGGCCTCGCCGCCGATGCCGGTGCCGGTGCCGGCCACCGCCGTCGCGCCGTCGCTGCTGGTTGCGCTGTCCTCAGCCATGCCGCCTCATTCGGTACAGACCGACAGCGTGGACCCGGCCGCGCAGGGGTCGAAGGTGAAGATGGTCAAGGTCCCCAGCACCAGCACCACGAACGATGCGGTGTAGAGCGCGGCCTTGAGCAGGATCCGGGTGCTGTCTGCGGCGGCATAGTCGTTGATCAGCGTGCGCATCCCGTTGGCACCGTGCAGCTGCGCCAGCCACAGCATCGACAGGTCCCAGAACTGCCAGAACGGGTTGGCCCACTTGCCGGCGACGAAGGCGAAGTCGATGCGTTCGACGCCCTCGCCGACCATCAGGTTGACGAAGAGGTGGCCGAGCACGAGGGCGACCAGCAGCACGCCGGACAGCCGCATGAACAGCCAGCCGACCATCTCCGGGTGCAGGCCAGGACCGCGGCTCTTGCGGCTGCGGGGAGCGGGAACAGACCCGGCGGTCGGGCTGGGGCTGACAGTGCTCGAGATGGTGGCTGCTCGTCTCGGGCTTAGAAGGCGTTCATAAGGTGACGGACGACGAACGGCACGAAGAGCAGGACCCAGACTCCGACCACGGCGGCCGACATGTGCCGCTGGTAGCGCGGCCCCTGCGACCAGAAGTCGACCGCGACGATCCGCAACCCGTTGAACGCGTGGAACAGCACACCGGCCACCAGGCCGACCTCCATCAGGGCCACGACCGGGGTCTTGTAGGTGTCGAGGGCGGTGTTGTAGGCCTCGGGTGACACGTTGACCAGCGCGGTGTCGATCACGTGCGCGAACAGGAAGAAGAACAGCATCACCCCAGTGATGCGGTGTGCCACCCAGGTCCACATGCCGTCGCGGCCGCGGTAGAGCGTCCCGGCGGGTGCGCTGGGCACGGAACGGCCTCCTACGGTCGGCGGCGCCGGGTCCTCGTCGACCCCGGCGCTCTCCCCGACGATAACCCCGGCCGGTCACCCCCCGCTCACCCAGCGGGTGTGAGAAATTCCGCACCCGGACGGCGTCAGTGGTCGCCTGCCGCCGCGGCGGCGAGGGCGCGGTGCAGCCGGAGCATGGCATCGACCGATGCCGTCCAGGGGTAGGTCTCGGCGCGGGCCCGGGCGGCTCGGCGGGCGCCGTCTCGGTCCCGGCCGACCAGCTCCAGCACCGCACCGGCCAGGAGCTCGGGCTGCGGGGGAGCCCAGGCGCCGCAGTGCTGGTCCACCAGCTCACGACCGCCGCCGGTGTCGGCGGTCACCACCGGGACACCACAGGCCAGCGCCTCGAGCACGGCCAGCCCGAACGTCTCACCGGGACAGACCGACAGGGACACGTCGGCGCGGGTGATGGCAGCGGCCAGGGCGGATCGCTCCGGCAGGTGGCCGTGGAAGCGCACCGGCGTCCCGGCCGCGAGGCGTTCGAGCTCGAGGCGGTGCGGCCCGTCGCCGTACACGTCGAGCTGCACCGGCACGCCGCGTTCGTACAGGGCCATTGCCGTACGAATCGCCAGCTGCGGGCTCTTCTCGCGCGACAACCGCCCGACATGGACCAGCCGGAGCACCCTGCCCCGCTGCCCGGCGCCGGCGTGGTCGGGGCGGAAGGTGTCCAGGTCGACACCGAGTGGGACACGGTGCAGCTTGGGATGCGTCGCCGCCGGGTACTCCGCCGCCGCATAGTGCGAGGTGGTGACAATCGCGTCGAACTGGCGGGCCAACAGCCGGTACAACAGGCCGACTCCATGGCCGACGCCGCGCACCCAGCCGGTCCGCAGCCTCAGCATCGCGTCCAGCCGCTCGTGACTGAACAGCACCGACGGCAACCGGTGCCGCCGGGCCCAGCTGGTCAGCGGAACGAACGTCGACTTGTCGGACAGCTCGAGCGACGTCGGGCCGAAGTCCTCCAGCAGGCGGATGACCCGCCACGGCTCCAGCACCAGCCGGTAACCGCCGCCCACCCTCGGCCCCCGCAGCTGCACCACCTTGTTGACCCCGTCGCTGACCACCGCGTCGACCGGCCCCGGCACCACCAGCAGCCGCCGGGAGCCCGCAGAGACGTAGCCGCGCCCGAGGGCGTCCAATGCCGTCTTCACCCCACCAGACGACGGTCCTACGAAGTTGGCCAGCTGCGCGATCGCGACGTTCACGCGGCCGGCAGGACCGACGGCCGGTCCCGGCGGTGTTGCTCCAGCACGGCGCGGTAGTGGTCGTCGACGAGCCGGGCGACCAGTGACCCCCAGTCGCGATCGGCGACCGCCGCGCGACCCGCCTCGGCGATGCAGCCGCGCAGGGCCGGGTTGCGCACCAGCTGCTCGACGGCCTCGCGCAAGCCGTCCGAACGGCCCGGATGGAACAGCAGCCCGGTGTGCCCAGGGTCGACGAGGTCCAGCGGGCCGCCTGCTGCCGGGGCCACCACCGCGACACCGCTGGCCTGGGCCTCCTGCACGGTCTGGCAGAAGGTCTCGGAGTCGCCGGTGTGGACGAAGACGTCCAGCGAGGCGAAGGCGGTGGCGAGCTCGGCGCCGCGCAGCATGCCGAGGAACGCGGCCTGCGGCAGCGTCTGCTCGAGTCGGGCCCGCGCCGGGCCGTCACCGACGACCACGAGGCGGGTCCCCGGTAGGTCGGCCAGAGCGCTGAGCCGGTGCACCTGCTTCTCCTGCGCCAGCCGCCCGACGTAGCCGACGGCGAGCTGCCCGTCCGGACACAGCTGCCGGTGCAGGCCGGGGTCGCGGCGAAGCGGGTCGAAGAGGTCGAGGGAGACCCCACGGCCCCACAGGTGCAGGCCGGGCACGCCGAGTGCCGCCAGCTGTGCGTACGAGGCCTTCGACGGCACGAGGGTGCGGTCGACCCGGCTGTGCAGGCGTCGCACCCAGGAGTCGGCCACCGCCTCGGGCCGCAGCAGCGGGGAGCGCGAGACGCGGTAGCTACGGGCGAAGCCCGCGACATCGGTCTGGAAGACCGCGATCGTCGGGATGCCACGGCGGCGTGCCGAGCGCAGACCGCTGGCGCCGAGCACGAACGGGGAGGCCAGGTGGACCACGTCAGGGCGGAAGTCGTCCAGGGCGTCTGCGAGCGCCGGGTCCGGCAGTCCGATCACGAACGACCGGTACCCGGGCAGGGTGACGCCCCGCACCCGCACCACCCGGCTGCGGCTGTGCCGCGTCGGGCCGTCGCCAGGGGCCACGACGAGCACCTCGTGACCGAGCAGCTCGAGTTGTTCGACGAGGTGACGGACGGAGTTGGTGACACCGTTGA
>JACCVL010000257.1 GCA_013698185.1 Nocardioidaceae bacterium | reverse complement strand
GGCTCGACCGGGCCCACCTCGCGGTGGTCGAGGCGCTGGCCCTGCTGAGCGAGCCGGTGGGCGGCTGCGACGTCGCGCGCATCGTGCACGCCTCGCCGGCCACTGTGATCGCCGTGCTGGAGCGGCTGCGCTCGCTGGCGTTGGTGTGGGGCGACGATGCCGACCTGCGACTGGTGCGCGCCGCCCGCGACGTGCTCGGTTCCACCCCCGCCGGCCTCGGTCCGGCCCTCGTGGCGCTGCTGACCTCGACCAGCCCGGCACGGGTGAAGGCACTGGCCGACGACGTAGGGCTCGAGGCAGGCGGTGACCCCGTGGCCACCGCGGCCCGCATCGCTGCCGCCTACGCCGACCCAGCCTGGGCACAGGCGCGGATCGACGATGCTGCGGCGGCCGCCGGCGACGACGCTCTGCGGCTGCTCGAACGGTTGCGACCGGGGCCGGCGTCGGGCCGACTCGGGCGGGTGCCGGCCGACGTGCGGCTGGCAACGGCCGAGACCGTGTTGGAGCACCTGCTGGCCCGCGGCCTGTTGGTCGCCGTCGACGACCAGACCGTCACGCTGCCGCGTGAGGTCGGGCTGCACCTTCGCGGTGGCCGCACCACCACCACGCCGGTGGACCACCCGCCCGCACTGTCGACCCGCCCGGTCCAGGCGCCGGTGGTCGACCGGATCGGAGCCGGCGCCGCTTTCGAGGCGGTGCGACGCATCGAGCTCGCGCTCGAGACCTGGGGCACCGGGCCGCCCGCGGTGCTGCGCTCGGGCGGCGTGGGCGTCCGCGACGTGCGCGCGGTGGCCGCCGAGCTCGACGTCGCCGTCGACGAGGCGGGGTTCCTGCTGGAGGTCGCGATGGCTGCCAGGCTGCTCGCGGCCGGTGACGACGCCGAGCTTGACCAGGCATGGCTGCCCACGGCGGAGTTCGACCACTGGCGGGAGCAACCCCTGGAGCTGCGCTGGTCATGGCTCGCGGCGGCGTGGCTGAACAGCCACCGAGCGACCGTGCTGGTCGGCGAGCGGGACGACCGGGACCGACCGGTCAACCCGCTCAGCCCCGATCTCGAGCGCGGCAACGCCGCCGCCGTGCGGAGAGCGACGCTGGAGGTGCTTGCCGGCGTCGACCCAGGCGCGGCCATCGACGACCCCGAGCAGCCCGTGACGGTCGTCGCCTGGCAGCGCCCACGTCGGGTGGTGTTGCGCGACGCCCTCGTACGCCGCACGCTGCGTGAGGCCGGCTGGCTCGGTGTCGCCGCCACCGGAGCTGTCACGGCAGCGGCACGCGTGCTGCTCGCCGCCGACGCCGGCGAAGCCGCCCGCGTGCTGGCGCCGCTGCTGCCGCAGCCGGTGGATCACGTCCTGCTGCAGGCCGATCTGACCGCAGTGGCGCCCGGCCCGCTGGTTCCGAAGGTCGGGCACGGGCTGGCACTCCTGGCCGATGTGGAGTCGCGCGGGGGCGCGACGGTGTTTCGGTTCTCGAGAGACTCCGTCCGACGCGCTCTGGATGCGGGGTGGCCCGCCAGCGAGGTGCACGCCTTCCTGCAGGCGCACTCGCGGACGCCAGTGCCCCAGCCACTGACCTATCTCGTCGACGACGCGGCCCGCCGGCACGGTCGGCTACGAGTGGGCAACGCCGGGGTCTACGTACGCTCCGACGAGCCCGCCGAGCTCGACACGCTGCTGGCCGACGCGGCACTCGCGCCTCTGCAGCTGCGCCGGCTCGCGCCGACAGTGGCGCTGTCCGAGCTGCCTGCCGATGTCGTGCTCGCCCGCCTGCGCCGGGCCCACCGCGCCCCCTTGCTCGAGGCTGCCGACGGTCGAACGGTCGACGTGACGCAGGACAGTCGTCGCGCCCGGCCGCCGCGCGGTGGAGGCGGGCCGTCGAACGACGCCGCAGGACTCGACCTCGGGCGGGCACTCGCTGCGGTCGGTGCCATGCGAGCCGGCGAACGGGCCCGCGCGGCCCGCCCTGCGGGTGAGGCGGTGCAGGGACCGGCCCGGTTGCTCGACGAGCTGCGCAGCGCTGCCGAGGAGGGCCGTACGGTCTGGCTGGCCTACCTCGACCAGACCGGCACGGTGTCGGAGCGGGTGGTCGACCCGCTGGGGGTCGACGGCGGACGGCTCACCGCCTATGACCACCGCAGCGCGGGGACCCGCAGCTTCTCGTTGCACCGGATCAGCCGGGTTTCGGCGACGAGCTGACCAGAGGGCGATGTCGCCCGAGGGTCACGGGGACGACAAGATGCGTGGGTGAGCGCACTGCGGGCGGACCGTACGGTCGGTGTCGAGGAGGAGCTGCTGCTCGTCGACCCGGTCACCGGCATTCCCCGCCCAGCCGGCGACGACGTGGTGGCGTCGGCCGGTGGCGACGACCCGGGCGCCGGCGGAGTCGAACACGAGCTCAAACGTGAGCAGGTCGAGCTGGGCACCGAGCCGCACCGCTCGCTGCACGACATCGGCGCGGACCTGCGTGCCCTGCGCGGGCGGCTCGCCGTGGCGGCCGCCGACCACGGCCTGCGACTGGCTGCGCTGGCCACGAGCCCGCTGCCCGTCCGGCCGAGCCTGACCGCCGACGAGCGGTACGAGCGGATGCACCGGCTCTACGGCATGACCGCGTACGAGCTGCTCTGCAACGGCTGCCACGTCCATGTGGCCGTGGACGACCTCGACGAGGCCGTCGGGGTGATCGACCGGCTGCGGCCCTGGCTGGCGGTGCTCACGGCGCTGTCGGCGAACTCGCCGTTCTGGCAGGGCGCCGACTCGGGCTACGCCAGCTATCGCCAACGAGTGTGGAGCCGCTGGCCGAGCGCCGGTCCGAGCGAGCTGTTCGGTGACGCCCAGGGCTATCGCGCAGCGATCAACCGGATGGTCTCCTGCGGCGCCGCGCTGGACGAGGGCATGGCCTATCTGGACATGCGGGCGTCGCGGCAGTGGCCCACCGTCGAGCTGCGCGTCCTCGACGTCTGCCTCCACGTCGAGGACGCGGTGCTGTTGGCCGGTCTCACCCGAGCCCTGGTCGAGACCGCCGCGCGGGACTGGCGCGAGGGACGGCCGGCGCACGACGTGCGAATCGAGGTGCTGCGGGGTGCCGCGTGGCGGGCGGCCCGGTTCGGCCTGTCCGGTGAGCTGGTGGACCCCGTCACCGCCACGACGGTGCCCGCCCGGACCCAGGTCGAACGCCTGCTGGCCTACGTCACGCCGGCGCTGGAGGCGTACGGCGACGTGGAGACGGTCGTCGTGCGGCTCAAGGAGGTGCTGGCCCGCGGGACCGGTGCCGACGCGCAGCGCGCGGCCTATGCCGTACGCCAGGACGTGTCGGACGTCGTGGCCGACGCCGTCGTCCGCACGCTGCACTGACCTCCGCCGAGCTCCACAGCCCACGCCCGAGTTGTCACCGCACCACGGCGTTCTAGACCGGTCCAGCGGTGACAGCTTGAGGGCGGCGGGACGGCGGGACGGGGGGCGGGGGGCGGAGCGGTGGCGAATCCACGCATGAGTGCCCCCTACTCGCGGGGCGGCCGCGTAACCTGCTCGGGTGGACTTCGTGCGTTACGCCGAGCGCGCCGCCCGGCTCGTCAACGCCCGCCTCGAACACCCCGACGACCTGCCCGGGTTCCTGGCCGACCGGGACTGGTTGGTGCAGCAGCTCACCGACCGCGACCACGCGGCGCTGCGCCGCTTCAGCCGCGAGCTGCGGCCGGTCTTCCAGGCGTCGTCGGACGGCGCCGAGGACCAGGTGGTCGCCCGGCTCAACGCCCTGCTGGCCAGGCACCCGGTGACCCCCTACATCGCCGGGCACGACGCCCAGTCGTGGCACCTGCACGTTGGCAACCGGATGTCGTCGGTCGCCGAGCTGCTGATCGCCGAGGCGCTGATGGGCCTGGCCGTCGTCGTCTGCGATGCCGGGGCCCTGCGGCTCGGCGTGTGCCAGGCAGCCGGCTGCAGCAACGTGTTCGTCGACACCTCGCCCAACCAGTCCAGGCGCTACTGCTCCGAGCGCTGTTCATCGCGTTCCAACGTCGCCGCGTACCGTGCCAGGCAACGTGCCGAGCGTGCTGAGAAGGAGACCGTGTGAGCGACGGACCGCTGATCGTCCAGTCCGACAAAACCCTCCTGCTCGAGGTCGACCACGACGACGCCACCGAGTGCCGACGCCAGATCGCGCCCTTCGCCGAGCTCGAACGCTCCCCCGAGCACGTGCACACCTATCGTCTGACCCCGCTCGGACTGTGGAACGCCCGGGCTGCAGGCCACGACGCCGAGCAGGTCGTCGACGTGTTGTTGCGCTTCAGCCGCTACCCGGTCCCGCACTCGCTGCTCGTCGACGTCGCCGAGACGATGGCCAGGTACGGCCGGCTGCGGCTGGCCAAGCACCCGACCCACCAGCTGGTGCTGTCGAGCACCGACCGTCCCGTCCTCGAGGAGGTCATGCGGGCCAAGCGGCTCGCCCCCATGCTCGGCGCCCGGCTCGACGACCCGGCGTACGAGGGCGGCGCGGTCGTCGTGCACCCGTCGCAGCGCGGCGCCCTCAAGCAGGCACTGCTCAAGCTCGGGTGGCCGGCCGAGGATCTCGCCGGCTATGTCGACGGCGAGGCGCACCCGATCGACCTGGACGAGTCGCAGTGGCAGCTGCGGCCCTACCAGCGGGAGGCGGCCGAGTCGTTCTGGCACGGCGGCTCCGGCGTCGTCGTGCTGCCCTGCGGAGCCGGCAAGACGCTGGTTGGAGCCGCGGCGATGGCCCGGGCGCGCGCGACCACGCTGATACTCGTGACGAACACGGTGTCGGCGCGGCAGTGGCGCGACGAGCTGTTGCGGCGGACGACGCTCACCGCCGACGAGATCGGCGAGTACACCGGCGCCCGCAAGGAGGTCCGCCCGGTAACGATCGCGACCTATCAGGTGCTGACCACCAAGCGTAAGGGCGTCTACGCCCACCTCGAGCTCTTCGACGCCAAGGACTGGGGGCTGGTGCTGTACGACGAGGTGCACCTGCTGCCGGCGCCGGTCTTCCGCATGACCGCGGACCTGCAGGCCCGGCGGCGGCTCGGGCTGACCGCCACCTTGGTGCGCGAGGACGGCCGCGAGGGCGACGTGTTCAGCCTGATCGGGCCCAAGCGCTACGACGCCCCGTGGAAGGACATCGAGGCCCAGGGCTACATCGCCCCGGCCGAGTGCATCGAGGTGCGGGTCAGCCTCGGCGACGACGAGCGGATGGCATACGCCGTCGCCGAGCCCGACGTGCGCTACCGCCTCGCCACGTCGGCGCGAGCCAAGGCGTCGGTCGTGCAGGAGCTGGTCTCGCGGCACGCCGCGGAGCCGACGCTGGTGATCGGGCAGTACCTCGACCAGCTCGAGGAGCTGGGAGACCACCTGGGTGCGCCGGTGATCACCGGGCAGACGACGGTCACCGAACGACAGCGGCTGTTCGAGGCCTTCCGCGCCGGTGAGGTGGGGTTGCTGGTCGTGAGCAAGGTCGCCAACTTCTCCGTCGACCTGCCCGAGGCAACCGTCGCGATCCAGGTGTCGGGGTCGTTCGGCTCACGACAAGAGGAGGCCCAGCGACTGGGCCGGCTGATGCGCCCCAAGGCCGACGGGCGCGCCGCGCGCTTCTACGCCGTGGTGGCCCGCGACACCGTGGACGCCGACTTCGCCCAACACCGGCAGCGTTTCCTCGCCGAGCAGGGGTACGCGTACTCGATCGTGGACGCCGACGACCTGCTAGCGGGGCGCTGACCCTGCCTCAGCGCAGCTGCCTGAGCAGCGCCTCGGCGAGGTGCACATGGTCCTCCTCGGTGGTGAACACCTGGGTCCCGGGCCGCAGCCAGCCTCGGCCGCCCCAGGCGATGACGCCGACCTCGACCGAGTCGGCGCTGAGCGCCTCGTAGAGATCCTCGGCGGCCACCTCGTCGGCCGCGACGCCGTCGGGCAGCGGCACCAGCCGCATCGCCGGCGCTGGGGTCGCGGGCGTCGAGTCCAGCGACACCCCGATCGAGTCGGCGACCAGGTGCTGGCCCCATTCGGCCAACCGGGCGTTGCGCGCCACCATCGACCAGCCGCCGAGTGACTCCCACAGCCGCAGCGCGTCGGGCACCACCATCCACGCCGACATGTCTGCGGTCCCGCGGGCGTCGAAGCACTCCGGAAAACCGTCGGTCGCGGACCAGCCGAGCACCAGCGGGCGTACCCTCTCCCGCCAGCGCGAAGCCAGCCACAACGCGGCCGTGCCACGCGAGACGAATGCCCACTTGTGCAGGTTGCCGACCCACGCGTCCGCTCCCAGTGCCTCGATGTCGACGGCAACGTGCCCCGGGCCGTGTGCGGCGTCGACGAGCACCATCGCGTCGGTGCGCCGGGCGGTCTGGGCCACGGCTGCGACCGGCATCATCCGGGCGGTTGGAGAGGTGATCTGGTCCACGACCACCAGCCGGGTCCGCTCGCTGAGCTGCTCGCCGTACGCGGCGACCACGTCCTCGTCCCCTGCGTCGAGTGCCACCACCGCCTCGCGAAGCACGATCCCGGCACGGGCACACCAGGCGTCGACGGCCAGCCGCACCGCGCCGTACCCGTGGTTGCTCAGCACGATCTCGTCCCCCGCACGCAGCTCCAGCGAGGCGAGCAGCGTGGAGGTGGCCTCGGTCACGTTGGTGACCAAGGCCATCGAGTCGTGGGGCAGGCCGAGCCAGTCCGCGGCGGCGTGGCGGCCGGCCATGACCGCCTGCGGCAGCTCGTAGCGGTGGAACCGGTGCGGGTCGGCCTCGGCCCGCTGGCGCCACACCTGCTGAGCCTCGAGGGCCGGATACGGGACGGCACCGTAGGCCCCGGGGCTCAGGTGCGTGCGCGAGGGGTCGAGGGCAAAAAGGTCGCGCACATCGCACGATGAGCTCAGCAGGGCAGTCACTGGTTCATTTTTCCATGAATTCCAGGTAAAGCTGACATTGAGGCCCGGAGACGCGCGGAGGGAGGTCGCACCAGACGGTGGCAACTCGGTTGCACGCCGTCATCCCAGCACGGTTATCCCGTGGCCGCTCGGCGTCAGCGGTGCTAGGTTCGTGCGCCCTCCCCCGCCGTGCTCGAGAAGGTGCTGCGTGCCCGCTCGCCCTGCTGCCGATCCTGCTGCCGGCCCCGCCGCCGCGTCCGACCTGGACCGAGAGCGCGCCCACCTGCGGCTCTCCCGTTCGTCCCTGACCCGCATGCGTACGGCCGTCGCCGGGTTGTCCGCCCAGGGCGGCGACCCGGTGTCCAGTGAATACCTCAAGGCAGCGCTCTGGCACCGGATGCGGGCGCTCGAGGACGACCCGACCGTGCCGTTGTTCTTCGGCCGCCTCGACCTCGACACCGAGCCCGGTGCCGGGGCCGAGCGCCTCTACATCGGCCGGCGTCACGTCACCGACGCCTCCGGCGAGCCGATGGTGCTGGACTGGCGCGCCGGCATCTGCCGCGCCTTCTACCGCGCGAGCGCGCGAGAGCCGATGGGGGTGCGACAGCGGCGCCGGTTCGGCTTCAGCCACGGCATCCTCACCGCCTTCGAGGACGAGCAGCTGGCGGCCGGCGAGCAGACCCGCGACAGCGCCCTGCTTGAGGCCGAGATCGAACGACCCCGGCTGGGGCCGATGCGCGACATCGTCGCGACCATCCAGCCTGAACAGGACGACATCGTCCGGGCCGACCTTGCCGCCACGGTGTGCGTGCAGGGCGCGCCCGGCACCGGCAAGACGGCCGTCGGGCTCCACCGGGCCGCCTGGCTGCTCTACGCCCACCGCGAGCAGCTCAGCCGCCAGGGCGTACTGGTCGTGGGGCCCAACGCGTCGTTCCTGCGCTACATCGGCGACGTGCTGCCCGCGCTGGGCGAGATCGACGCAGCCCAGACCACGGTGGAACAGCTGTGCGACCGGGTACCTGTGCGGCGCACCGATGCGCCGGTCCGCGGGCGGCTCGTCGGGGATGCCCGGCTGGCCGAGGTGCTGCGGCGGGCGGTGTGGTCGCAACTGCGGGAGCCGACGGAGGCCCTGGTGGTCCCGCGCGGGTCGAGACGCTGGCGGGTGCCTGCGTACGAGGTGGAGGAGATCGTCGCGGGCCTGCGCGAGCGGGGAGTGCGGTACGGCGCCGGGCGGACGATGCTCGCGCAGCGGCTCGCCCACGAGGTGCTGGTC
>JACCVL010000251.1 GCA_013698185.1 Nocardioidaceae bacterium | reverse complement strand
GGTCAGGGGCATGCCCCGGACGGCGATGTTGTCCTTGACGACGACCGGTACGCCCGCGAGCAGTCCAGGCCCGTTGCCGCGGCCTCGGTCCCAGTCGCGGTCGATGCGCGCAGCAGACGCCGACGCCAGCCGGCCGGCCACGTGCAGCAGCGCACCCACCTGCGGCTCGTGCACCGCGATGGCGGCGAGAGCCTCGGCGACCACATCGACCGCGCGGCGGTGCCCGTGTGCCAGGTCGGTCGCCACCGCACGGGCCGACTCGGTCCCCAGGGGCCCGTCACCGGGTGCATCGGGGGCCGGGCGCTCGAGTGCGGAGGCGGCCATGACCGCAGGATGCAGGCGCCGTATTACCTGCGTGTTTCCGTTCTTAGCGAACTGTGCTACGCAGTGGCGAAACGGCCGAGCACCCGGTTGGAACGGATCCCGTCGAGGTGCGCTGCGAAGATCCGTTGGTAGCCCAGCTCCTCGCGGCTGCGTGCCGGCGGCAGCCCCGGCACCGACACCTGCTCCCAGTCGGGGTCCGGTGCCAGCTCGCTGGCCCGCTGCGCCATCACCTCGGCAGTGCCGCTGCCGTCGCCGAACTGCTCCTTGCGGCGCCAGAGGATCTCCTCGGGGATCCAGCCGGCAAAGGCCTCGCGCAAGATGGCCTTCTCCTGCCCTTGCTCTCCCGGCAGCTTCCACGCGATCGGCACCCGCTGGGCGACGGCGATCAGGTCGAGGTCGAGGAACGGCACCCTCGCCTCCAGTCCGTGGGCCATCGTCACCCGGTCACACCGCTGCAGGTTGAGGTTGTGCAGACCCTCGACGCTGCGGATGAGCTCGGCCCGCAGGTCGTCGGCGTCCTCGATGTCGCGCAGATGGTCGTAGCCGGCGAACAGCTCGTCCGCGCCCTCCCCGGTCAGCACCACCTTGACGTGCTGAGCGGCGAGCTCGGAGAGCAGATAGTTGGGGACCGCGCTGCGCACCAGCGACGGCTCGAAGGACTCGATCGAGGCCACCACCGTGGGCAGCACGTCGACCACGTCGTTGGCTGAGTAGACGCGCTCGTGGTGCACCAGCCCGAGATGCTCAGCGACCACCCGCGCCGCCGCGAGGTCGGAGCTGCCCTGCGTACCGGCGGCAAAGGAGTGCACCGGCCTGCCGTCGGTGACCTCCCTGGCCATGATCGCCGCGACCAGACTGGAGTCCAGCCCGCCGGACAGGAACACGCCCACTGCGACGTCGGCCATCATCCGCCGCCGGACGGCGACGACCAGCGTGTCGCGGATCGCGGCGGTCGCCACGGCGCGCTCGGTGTACTCACGCGTCTCCTCGTGGATCTCGCCGTAGCGGACGAGTCCGCCCTCGGGCGTCCACACGTGTCCCGGCGGGAAGGCGTCCACGAGCGGGCGCCAGTCGGGGTCGAAGGCCTGCAGCTCGGAGGCGAACGCGATCACCCCGTCCCGGGTCGCCCAGTACAGCGGCTTGACGCCGAGCCGGTCGCGGGCAGCGAGAAAGCCGCCGTCGGTGTCGGCGACGCAGAAGGCGAACATGCCGCGCAGCCGGGCCACTCCCGCGGCCCCGTCCGCGGCCGCGTGCAGTGCGGCCTCGCTGTCTGAGGCGGTGAGGAACGGTCCGTCGAGCTCCTCGCGCAACGCCAGGTGGTTGTAGATCTCGCCGTTGCACACGACCCAGCGGCGGCCGGCCTCGTCGGGCAGCGGCTGGTCGCCGCGCTCGAGGTCGACGATCGACAGCCTGGTGTGGCCCAGCCATGACCGGCCGACGTGGCGGGCATCGGTGCCATCAGGCCCGCGGTGCTCGAGCCGGGCGAGCATCTGGCTGCCGAGCCGGTTGAGGTCGGCGCGGGCGCCTGAGCCGGGGTCCGAGCCGGTGCCGGTGCCTGCGGTGGTCTCGTGGAGGACGGCGATGCCGCACACGGGATGCCCTTCGAAGGAGGACACCCACTGTAGAGGGTCGGGTCTCGACCGTCGCCGACCGGCGGCGTAACGTGCACGATGTGCCTGCCGCCACCGGATCGAGGGCCGCTGCGCCGTCCTGGGGCACTCGGCTACCACCGGACGTCAGCACACCGTCGCGGGTGGCTGAGCCCGGCGAGGCCGTCTCCTACGAAGAGTTGCAGCTGGCGGCCCGCAACCACGGGTTGCCGCTGGAGGCGATGGCCTACGACCTGACGCCGACCGGGCTGCACTACCTGCTGACCCACTACGACATACCGGTGCTCGACGCGGCGGCCTGGCGGCTGCGGGTGGGCGGCCTGGTCGAGCACCCGCTCGAGATCAGTCTCGACGAGCTCCGGTCGATGCCGCGGCGCACCGTCACAGTCACGTTCGAGTGCGCCGGGAACGGCCGGGCCAGCAGCGAGCCGCGGGCGCAGAGCCAGCCGTGGTTGGTGGAGGCTGTCGGCACCGCCGCCTGGACGGGCGTGCCCCTCACGCGGCTGCTCGAGCGAGCGGGTGTGCAGCAGGGCGCGGTCGACGTGGTCTTCACCGGTGCCGACCACGGGGTCGAGCGCGGCGTGGAGCAGGACTACCAACGCGCGCTGGACGTGGGCGCGGCCTCGGCCGAGGACGTCGTCGTCGCCTACGAGATGAACGGCGCTGCGTTGCCGCCGCAGCACGGCTTCCCGGCGAGGTTGGTGGTGCCCGGCTGGTATGGCATGGCCCAGGTCAAGTGGCTGACCGGCATCGCCGTCATCGCCGAGCGCTTCGACGGCTTCCAGCACCACGCCTACCGGCTGCGCGGGGACGCCGACGAGGCGGGTGAGGCGCTGACCCGGATCGAGCCACGCGCGCTGCTGGTGCCGCCGGGCTTTCCCGACTTCTACTCCCGTACCCGCGTGCTCCGGCCGGGCCCGGTCGAGGTGCAGGGCCGGGCGTGGTCGGGCTGGGCGCCGGTGACCGGCGTCGCGCTGAGCGTCGACGGCGGGACGACCTGGGCCGAGACCAGCCTCGACGAGGGTCCGGCCGACTCGCCGCACGCCTGGCGCCGATGGCGGGCCCGGTGGGATCCGTCCCCCGGGGAGTACGTGCTGTGCGCCCGGGCGCACGATGCCAGCGGCCGCAGCCAGCCCGTCGAAGCATCCTGGAACAGGGGTGGATTCGCCAACAACTCCAGCCAGCGCGTCCGGGTGGTGTGCCTGCCGGGCTGACCGCCCGGCGCACAGGCGGCGAGCCGGTCGGAAGCGCTGTACGGCCGGGCCTACACTCGTCCACTGGCCGGACATCCGGGGCCGCCGCGCCCTCGGCATCCACTCCTGCACCCGACAGCCGGCTGCGAGGCTCCGTGATCCGCTTCGAGAACGTCTCCAAGGCCTATCCAGGCACCCATCGCCCTGCCCTCGACGCGGTCGAGGTCGACGTCGAGAAGGGTGAGTTCGTGTTCCTGGTCGGCCAGTCCGGGTCCGGCAAGTCCACCTTCTTGCGGCTGGTCCTGCGGGAGGCACGACCCACGTCGGGCCGGGTCTACGTGGCCGGCAAGGAGATCAACCGGCTGGCCCGCTGGAAGGTGCCCGGGCTGCGGCGACAGATCGGGACCGTCTTCCAGGACTTCCGGCTGCTGCCCAACAAGACCGTCAGCGAGAACGTGGCCTTCGCCCTGCAGGTCATCGGCAAGCCTCGCTCGGTGATCTCCCGGGTGGTGCCGGAGACACTGGAGCTGGTCGGCCTGGAGGGCAAGGGCGGACGGATGCCGGACGAGCTGTCGGGCGGTGAGCAGCAGCGGGTCGCGGTGGCACGCGCCTTCGTCAACCGGCCGATGATCCTCATCGCCGACGAGCCGACCGGCAACCTCGACCCCACCACCTCGGTGGGCATCATGAAGCTCCTCGATCGCATCAACCGCACCGGCACCACTGTGGTGATGGCAACCCATGACTCCGGTGTCGTCGACCAGATGCGCAAGCGCGTCATCGAGCTGGCCGACGGCAGAGTCGTGCGAGACCAGGTCCGCGGCGTCTACGGCTACCAGACCTGAGCCGCAGGGTTGCGCTGACCACCCGCCCCCGACTGCTGGGAAACCATGTCCTTCACCCAAGTTATGTCCGAGCTCGGCACCGGCATCCGACGTAACATCTCGATGACGGTGTCGCTGATCGTCACCCTCGTCGTCTCGCTGTCGCTGGTCGGGATCGGTTTGCTGCTCCAGACCCAGATCGACCGGACCGAGCAGTACTGGGGCGACCGGCTGCAGATCGAGGTGCAGCTGTGCTCGCCGAACTCCCTCGAGGGCACCTGCATCGACGGTGAGGTCACCGAGGCGCAACAGGCTCAGGTCGAGAAGGTCATCGCCGACAGCAACCAGGTCGAGTCGTTCGAGTACCAGTCGTCACCGGAGGCGTACGACCGCGCCGAGGAGATCTTCGGTCAGAACAACACCGGCCGCCGGCTGTTCGCCGCGTTGACGCCCCAGTCGTTCCCCGCGTCGTTCTTCGTCACCTTGACCGACCCGACCGAGATCGACACCCTCGCCAGCGAGCTGCAGGGGCTGCCCGGGGTGGCCGAGGTGAAGGATCTGCGGGAGTTCCTCGACCCGTTGTACGAGGTGCTCGCCAACATGCGCTGGGTGGCGCTGGGGTTTGCGGGCGTCCTCATGCTCGCCGCGGTGCTGCAGGTGGCCAACACAATCCGGCTGGCTGCCTTTGCCCGGCGACGCGAGATCGGCATCATGCGCCTGGTCGGGGCCTCGTCGTGGCATATCCAGCTTCCGTTCGTCCTGGAGTCGCTGATCGCAGCGGTCATCGGCGCCGCCGTCGCCTGCGGGGTGCTGGCCGCCTTCATGGCATTCCTCGTCCAGGGCTACCTGACCGAACGGCTGAGTCAGGTCACGCCCTGGGTCGACTGGAGCGACGCGGTAGCTGCCGGCGCGGTGACGGTGGTCTTCGCCATCGCCGTCGCCGTCATCCCGACACTCGTGCTCACGCGCAAATACCTCAATGTGTGACCCCGGTCCGTTACGGTCGTCCCGCAGACAACATCAGTAACAACTGCACCACCAGCCCCATGCATCCCTGGGCCGAGTGCGCTTCGGGTGTCGGGGCCGGTGCACCCACTACTGAAGGCGACGCGTGGACCGATACTTCCCCCTCGGTCGACGACGCCGGACCGTGCCGCGGCGTGGTGTCCGGGTCGTCGTCGTGATCATGCTGGCGGTTGGCCTCGTCGGTGGTGTCGTCGACCTCGCGGCTGCCGACCGCGAGCACGAGCTCGACCGCCGCAAGGCCAGTGTCACGCGGGGCATCGACCGCCAACAGGCCGACGTCGAGCAGGCAAGTCGCCAGCTGCAGAGTGCGACCGGGGCACTGCGCGCCTCGCAGCAGCAGCTGTCTGCCGCCCGCGGTGGGCTGGCCCGGACGCTCGGGCAGCTGGCGGCCGCCCGGCAGCTGGACGCACAGATGGAACAAGGCCTCGCGGCCGCCGAGCAGCGGCTGGCCGTTGCCGACGGCGACTACGCGCGGGCCCGCGTGCTGGTCGCCGACACCCAGCAGGGGATCGAGCGCTTCGCCGTCCAGTCGATGGCCAGCAGCACCCCCACCCTGATCAGCGTCGACGCGATGGCCAGTGGCGACAGCCCGCTGGCCTTCCCCGAACTGATGTCCTCGGCGGAGTCGGTGCTGTCGGCCCAGACCTCCTCGATGGACGACCTGGAGGCCGCACAGGTCTTGATGAAGCTGCGTGAGGAGCGGGTCGAGGAGCTGCGCGACGAGGTCGAGGTCGAACGTGCCGTTGCGGCCGAGCACCTCGGGCGTACCGCGGCACTGGTACGCGAGGCCCGCGCCCAGCGTCAGCAGGTGAGCGCGCTGGTGGTGCAGCGGCGTGACTCGCGGCGCGAAGCGGCATCGGTGCGAGAGCGTGACCTCCGGATCCTGCGCCACATGCGGCGCGAGCGTGCGCGGGTACGGGTCTTGTTGTCCAAGGTCCGGATGCACAAAGCCGTGACGGTTAAGGCTCAGCCCTCCGCCGGGGGCGGCCCCGCCAGCAGCAGCTCGACCGGCAACGGGTTCCTCGCGCTGCCGGTGCCGGGCGCGTACGTGTCCTCGCCGTACGGGATGCGGATGCACCCCATCTTCCGCGTGATGAAGCTGCACGACGGCATCGACTTCGCCGCCGCGTGCGGTACCCCGGTGCTGGCGGCAGCCGACGGCAGGGTCGTCTCGCAGTACTACGACACCGGCTTCGGCAACCGTGTGATCGTCGCGAACGGTTCTGTCAACGGGACTCCGCTCGCCACCTCGTACAACCACCTGACGCGGTACTCCACCTCAACCGGCGAGAACGTCTCCCGCGGCGAGGTCATCGGCTACGTCGGGACGACCGGCTTCTCCACCGGCTGCCATCTCCACTTCATGGTCTATGCGAGCGGACGTCCCACAGACCCCGCCGGCTGGCTCTGAGTGCAACTGCCGTGCACCCCGCCGGGGGCCGTGCGCGACACTGGGTGGATGTCCAAAGAGCAGGGCCACAAGGTCGTCGCGCAGAACAGGAAAGCCCGCCACGACTACCTGATCAGCGACACCTGGGAGGCCGGGCTCGTCCTGACCGGCACCGAGGTCAAGTCGCTGCGGGCGGGCCGGGCGTCGCTGGTCGACGGCTTTGCCGAGGTTGAGAACGGTGAGGTCTGGCTGCTGGGGGTGCACATTCCCGAGTACGTCGCCGGCACCTGGACCAACCACACTCCGCGCCGCAAGCGCAAGCTGCTCCTGAACCGCCTGGAGATCGACCGGATCGACGCCAAGGTCAGCGAGAAGGGCTTCACGCTCGTGCCGTTGTCGCTGTACTTCAAGGACGGCCGCGCCAAGGTCGAGATCGGTCTCGGCAAGGGCAAGAAGACCTACGACAAGCGTCAGTCGCTCGCCGCGCGCGACGCTCGGCGGGAGACCGAGCGCGAGCTCGGCCGCCGCGGAAAGGGCATGCGCGTCAAGGGCATGGGCTGACGACGACCCAGGGTTTGGCGCGGCGGTGCCTCACGTGCGCCGTGGCTCGCGCCGTCGTTGCCGACGTGGTCTGCGCGCGGGGTCGATCCACGCTGGCGGCAGGAAGTCGGGATGCCCGTCGGCGGCCATCTCGATCGCCCAGTGTCGCTTGTGGATGAGGCGGTGGTGGAACCCGCACAAGAGCACGCAGTTGGCCAGCGAGGTCTCACCGCCCTGCGACCACTCGATGACGTGGTGGGCGTCGCACCACTGCGGCGCTAGGTAACTCTGACTACCCCCTATTCGATGCTTTCCGAGTGTCGGCCCGATCGACGCGAGGAGACGAACGAAATCGTCCGGGCTGATCGACTCCGGCACAACCCTCGATGGTGATACTCGGCTTGGTGGGCTGCATGTGCTATCCCTCCGTGGTGCTTAGGTGGCCTGATGCGCAGGGTGCCAGCGCATGGTCAACGGTCCAACCCGGTGAGGTTCACGAGCTGCCAGCTGCCCGTCCAGGTCGCGGACCTTGCATGTGTATGAGTTGTCCACCGTGCCGCCGAACGAGTTATCCGACGCCACTTGGCCCGTCACGGTGACGAGC